>JANOTW010000814.1:0-13646 GCA_031416575.1 Ferruginibacter sp. | reverse complement strand
CATTCATTGCCATGGCTGTTGGTGTGCTCATGGTAGTAGTAAATACAAAGAAGGTAATCAAAAGAAAACCCAAATCTACCATTGGTGTTAAATCAACCCTGGTACTCATTTTCTTGGACTTTTTGACACCAGGGCCTTTCTTATGCCCGCCACCGGACGATGTATCCATTTCTGCCATATCGGTAATATTTAGTTGCTCCTTTCAGGAGAGCAAAGTTTGCATAATTATTTCTTTTCATCCACGGAAGAGTGATCCAATTCTGAATCGGAAGGTACTCCTTCGGGGTTTGTTACAATCTTGAACTTGAAGATATCATTCTTTTTAAAGGATTGCTTTATAAACTTGAAAGCCGGATATTTTGCCGCATTATCCCCTTTAACCATAAGATTGAGTTTGTCCATACTTTCACCTGCATAGGAACGCACCACGCTACCAATCCAATCAGTTAGTTCATTGTTTGCACTATCACCTGTAGGAATTCCTTCCATTTTTTTTGGTTCCATTGGTTCTGGTAATTGCAACATGCTCTTGATCTTATTGAATGGCATACCAATAAATTCCATTTTTTTAAGCTTGGTTAATTCCGCAGGCGACAACCCCAGGGCCTTGGTTGTATTAATGTCATCCAGGATTGCTTGTTTTTTCGCCTTGTCACCTAACATTAAATATACTTTGCCTTCTTTGGTAAGTGTTACCAATATAGCTTCTTCTTTAGCGATTTTTGTAGATACTGAAGAAGGAGTCATTACAGCTACCGCTTCGGGTGGTTTGGTTTTTGTTGCCAGGATAAAAAAAGACAACAGCAAAAAAGCCACATCACACATTGCAGTCATATCAACAGCCGTACTCTTTCTTGGTAATTTAACTTTTGGCATTTTGAGGAAATTTTAGAGTTTTACTTATAGATGCAAATGATTGTGATTTCCATACAAATTATTTATATAGCGATCCAAAACTTTGAGTTAAAGTAAAACCGGATTCATCAATGCCATATGTAATACCATCAATACGGGTAGTAAATAGGTTATAAAATATAATCGCTAATGTAGATGTACCTATACCCAGGGCTGTATTATACAAGGCTTCAGAAATACCCACAGATAACTGGGTTGCTGCTGCACCTCCACCTGAATCTTCACCAAGGGCGGAAAACGCCTTAATCATACCTATCACCGTTCCTAACAATCCGATCAATGTTGCTACAGAAGCAAGCGTTGATAAGAATACCAGGTTTTTTTCCAACATCGGCAATTCAAGGGAAGTAGCTTCTTCAACTTCTTTCTGAATCGCCATCACTTTCTGGTCTGTGGCTAATTCCGTATTACTAATCATGTCCCTGTAGCGGTGCAACCCTGCTTTCATCACATTTCCAACAGACCCTTTTTGTTTGTCACATTCCGCCAAAGCGGCTTCAATGTTTTTGTTAGCAAGATGATATTGTACTTTACGAACAAAATCAGCATTGCTTCCTGTACCAGTAGCCTTGGAAATAGTTAACATTCTTTCTACCGTAAAAGTAATAACGATTAAAAGGCATCCGATTAAAATAGGTACGATAATACCACCCAAATACATTCTATTCAAAGCACTTTTTGGGCCATCATGTGAAGGCCAGAACGCACCTGAAGCTGGTTTAGAAAATCCTGATGGATCTCCAAGGATAAACCTCCAGAATATATATCCAATGACTATACAAACCACTGGAGCGATCCATGATATGGAATTACTGACCTTTTTTACTTGTACTGATGTAGATGGTTTTACATTTGCAGTTGATTTTGTTTCTGCCATAACGTTCAATTTTTAGTGAGTTAAAGTGAATTGCGATTTGAATAATTATTTTGTATTGCAATGCTAAGAAAAAAAACTATTTCTACAATCAAATTATGATTATAAATATTTTTTGTGAAGCACAAGTTAATAAAATAATTGAATGAAACAACTGCACCTAAAAAAAAATAGAACTTTTTTAAAAAGACATGTGCCGATTTACTAATTCTAAAGTTTTCAGTGCCAAACTGAGAATAAAAAGTAGTTACTATTCATACCGCAGGGCTACGATAGGATCAAGTTTGGCGGCTTTGTAAGCAGGGTAAAGACCGGCCAATAACCCAACCAGGGAACATACCAATACGCCGATAATTATCCATAGCCAGGGAATTACAAAACCTGTCTTCAATAATAGGGCAACAATGTTTCCAAACAATATTCCTGATATAATACCTACCATAGCTCCCATCAGGCTTATAAGTATGGATTCCCAAAGAAACTGGGCCCTTACTTCCGATGCTTTTCCGCCCAGGGATTTGATCAACCCGATTTCTTTGGTCCGTTCGTTAACCGCTACCAACATGATATTCATTAAACCTATAGCCGCTCCTATCAGGGTAATCAGGGCGATCGCTAATGTGGCGTATTTTAAAAAACCCATATTTTTCATCAGCGATTGAGCAATGCTGTCACTCTTATCTATATAGAAATTATCATCCTCTTTAACATCTAATTTGCGAACCGGCCTAAAGGAACCTTTTGCCTCTCCAATAGCTATATCCATCATCTTTAGGTCACTAACCATAATAGCAATATTGTATGACTTATTTTCGGAACCATAAATACGGCGGATATTGTTATAGGTGGTGATCACGACTTTATCCGCATTCATGAAAGCGCTACTGCCCTTATCTTTTAAAATACCAATGACCCGGTACTTATTATTAGCCACGCTGATAATTTTATCAATAGCCCGTTGTGTATTATCGCCGAATAGTTTTTGGGCTATAACGTTACCAATTATACAGACGCTTCTTCCTGTTTCCACATCCGTTTCATTAAAGTCCCTGCCATAAGATAGTTCGTATCCATTTAATTGTAAATAGTTTTCATCACCACCTAACACGCGTATGTCGGGGTTTGATTTTTTAGTAACCGTATTAACGATCACACCACCGGGGCCGGCCAATGCGATACCCACGGTTGCCGGAAAAGAATACCGGTCTTTAAAAGCCCTTGCCTCATCAAAAGTGATCAATTTTCCTTCGCTGGATTTTTTATTTACCAATGATTTACGGTTTGATTTCTTCGTTCTGTCCCGGTTTGGGCCACCTCCAAATTGTACATTCCGTTCCTTAAACCTGATGCTGAACGCATTGGCGCCCATAGTGGAAAAGCTTGTGGTAAGGCTTTGGTTAACCGCTTCTACCGCGGTAATAATGGCTATTAATGCCATAATACCCAATGCAATGATGATGACAGTAATGGCGGTACGTAACCGGTTACTTTTAATGGTATTGTAAGAGAGTGCAATGGAATCAATTGTCTTCATGAAACTATAATTGGTATTAAAGTTAATTCCGAATAATTACTTGCTGCCGGAAAAGTTTATAAGCGGTAATAAATAAAAATGGGAGAACTTTTGAGATAGGGTGAATAAAGTTCAATAACCAGTATGGAAAAGCCACTATGCGTGAACCACTATACAAGAGTTCCATTAATGAGCGGGAGGTTTTTATAACATAACGTGGGAAAGATCCCCAATGGTATGCGGTAGAAGTGAGTGACACAACGATGCTGCCATGAAATACAAATGTCTGTAACCATAATAATATATCCCAAATTGAGAGCGGTAGGTAAACTGTTTATCCGATGCGAAATAGAACCTATTATAAATGCAAAAAATGCTGCCTTTTAATAATGTAACCATTCAGTAAGTAGCGAAGGGAATAAACCCAATATTATAATCAAGATGGCAGTAATGATCAATAGTAATTTAAAAGCAGGAGTGATATCTTCTCCGATCGCAATTGAACCATTGGCATTTACCTGCTGGCTGGCTTCCTTAAAGTACATAGCTTGTATGATTTTGAAATAATAATACGCACTGACAGCCGCACACAATACAGCAAACAGAACCAGCCAATGCTGATGACCATCCCTCAACGCCGCCATCAACATAAAAAATTTACTTTGAAAACCCGCTGTCAGGGGAATACCGGTTAAGGATAACAAAAATATGGTTGCTGTAATGGCTAAAACCGGTTGTTGTTTTCCTAATCCGTTAAAGCCGTCAATGGTATAGTCGTTCATTTTAATTAATATCGCAAATATGCCGATGGAAGCCAGACTATAAGCCGCCGAATATAAGATCAAACCTTCTTTGGCAGTATCATT
Organism: Ferruginibacter sp.; assembly: GCA_031416575.1. Taxonomy (GTDB): domain Bacteria; phylum Bacteroidota; class Bacteroidia; order Chitinophagales; family Chitinophagaceae; genus Ferruginibacter. The sequence continues at coordinate 9,478 of JANOTW010000814.1, read as the reverse complement.
GAGGGCGAAAATCGCCAATAGCATAAAACCGGCCTGGGCGATACTCGAATAGGCCAACATCCGTTTTACACTCTGCTGAAACACGGCCGTCAGGTTACCGATAAATAAAGTTGCTGCTGCAATTATAGCAATCAACATTTGCCACTGGCCATGAACTTTACCAAAAGAGTTTTCAAATAAACGAATAAAAGCGATGAACCCGGCAACCTTAACGATGGTTGCCATAAAAGAGGTGAAAACGGTGGGAGCGCCATCGTAAACATCGGGTGTCCAGAAATGAAAGGGGGCGGCTGATACTTTAAATGACATGGCAGTCATCATAAATACCATGCCTATTGCAATCATTACCGGCATTTTTCCTTCGCCTAAATTGATATTATTTATAAAAAAAGACCCTTCGCTGTTACCCCCGTATAAAAAAGCAATTCCCATCAGCATAATGCCGGTAGAAAAGGCGCCCATCAGGAAATATTTTAATGAAGCTTCATTACTTTTTAAATTACGCTTATCACTGCCTGTTAAAATATAGAGTGGTATAGACATTATTTCAATGCCGAGAAATAAAATGAGTAGTGTATTAAAAGTTGCTGAAAGGCACACACCACACAAAACAAAAAATATCAACGCAAAATATTCTGAGACATTCGCACCAACTTTTTCAATATCCCTGCCACTCAACAAAAAGAATAATAACGTGCAGGCTAATGCAACAGTAATAAAGGTTAAATTGAAGCTATTGAAAGACAGCATGTATTTTAAGTCCACTTCAAAGAATGGCTGGCCCGAATACAGTTCATGACAGTTAGCAATGATAATTAATACCAGTCCTGCAATAGCCCAGTATTTAGGCGTAGCCTTACTCTTGAAGAATACTCCTCCAAACATCATTATAATTCCCCAGATCGCTGTTAATATAATTGCATTCATATTTTCGCCCCTTCCGCCAAACGACGGAATAATTTAAGATTACTATTATTTAAACTTTGTAATAATTGCCGCTACCGTATCTTTTGTTAAGTCGAAAAATGGTTGTGGGTAAACCCCTGCCATAAATATCGTTATCACAATAACGCTCAATATTATTTTTTCATTCAATGAAATATCCTTCATAGTGGCTGTTAAGGTATTGGCTTCTCCATAAAAAACCTTTTGCACCATATTCAAAGTATATACAGCCGCCAATATAATACTTAAACCTGCTACGGCCATGTACCACATATTGAATTTGAATAAACCGCTGAACATCATAAACTCGCCAACAAAAGCATTGGTAAGCGGTAATGCTATATTTGCCAACGCTATCACTACCAGCATGATGGTTAGCACAGGTGCTTTGTGCGCTACCCCACCCAATTGAGATATTTTGCGTGTACCCAACTGTTTTTCAATTAAGTCAATTACGATCCACAATCCAATGATATTGATACCATGGCTAAACATTTGTATCATCACTCCTTCCAGCGCTAATTGCTGAGTAGTAAAAATTGCCGCACACATTAATCCGATATGCGCTATAGAGGAATAAGCAACCAGGCGTTTCAGGTCATCCTGCCTTATAGCGATTAAACTGGCATAGATCATCCCAATAACCGATAACCCGATTACTACATTATCAAATTTTGCAACAGCCGACGGGAACATAGGAAGCAACCAGCGTATTACTCCGAATACGCCCATTTTCACCATTACGCCGCTCAATACCATTGTAACGGCAGCGGGTGATTGCTCGTAAGTGTCGGGTTGCCAGGTATGAAAAGGAAAGATGGGCATTTTAACCGCAAAGGCTATGAAGAATAACCAAAACAACCAGTTTTGCTGAGATGGTATTAATGATACCGAATGAAACGCCTGTATGGAAAAACTATGATCTGAATAGGCAGTTGCCCCTGTTTGCAGATAAACATAAATTATCCCTATCAGCATTAACAATGAACCGGTAAATGTGTAAATGAAAAATTTAAAGGTAGCGTGAATTCTTTTTTCGCCACCCCAAAGGCTGCATAAAAAGTAAACCGGTATTAATGCCAGTTCCCAAAAGAAATAAAATAACAAAGCATCGGATGAAAGAAACACTCCCATCAAACCTGCCTGTGATAATAACATGAGGCCATAGAATGCTTTTGAATTCTTATACGAATTTCTATAGGTGGCTATAAAAATAACGGGGAAAGAAAACGCGGTTAAAAAAGTAAGTACCCTTCCCATTCCGTCAAAGCTCACAGAAAAACTGGCACCCATATATTTAAGCCATTCATAATTAAAAACCAACCCGCTCAAGTCCGGGTTATTGCTATAAAAAAGACTTGCAATTGATATGAATAAAGTAATAATCGCCGACAATAAACTCAATGCCTTTACAGTTGCATCTTTCTTTATGAAAAAAGTAATTAACCCCGCTAACAACGGAAAGAAGATTAATAAATGCGGAATAGTTATGTCATTACCAAACATCTGGAATATATTTTACAAAAACAATTGAATAATAAATAAAACTAAAATACCAAATACCATTAACAGTACGTAGGTACCCACCAGTCCGTTCTGCAACAACCGGATCTGCCGGCTGCCATAATTCACAGCTTTACCAACTCCGTTAACAAAACCATCTATGAAATTTTTCTCTATAACATTGCTAAAGAAAGCCGCTAATGATTGTATTGGTTTTAAAATAACTGAATCGTATAGTTCGTCTATATACCATTTATTGGCCAGCACTTTTCCAATGCCTGTTTCTTCACTATCGGTTTTTTGATATTTATTGAATTTATTCCAGGCGTATAGCAATGCAATTAAAGCCCCCACAACCGATACTCCCATCAGCATATATTCGGTAGCGTGCGACATTTCATGCTTTGCCGCAATAGAATTGCTTTGTGCAAAAATTGGTTCAAGAAATGCTTCCAGCCTGTGGCCTCCATGCATGAAGATTTCAGGTATGCCGATCCATCCGCCAACTACCGCTAAAATAGCCAGTATGATCAATGGGAAAGTAATAGCGGCAGGGCTTTCATGCAGATGATGTTCCTGCTCATGAGTACCCCTGAACTTTCCAAGAAACGTCATCGCATACAAACGGAACATATAAAAAGCAGTCATAAAAGCGGTCAATGCCCCTACGATCCACAATACCGGATTTTTTGCAAATGCCCCGGCCAGTATTTCATCTTTTGAAAAGAACCCCGAGAAGGGTGGCATTCCAGCAATTGCCAAACATCCTATAAGGAAAGTGATATGGGTAATGCTCATGTACTTTTTTAAGCCCCCCATGTTACGCATATCCTGTTCGCCGCCCATTGCATGTATAACACTGCCTGCACCCAGGAATAATAAAGCTTTGAAAAATGCGTGTGTCATTACATGAAAAACAGCGCCTGTATAAGCCCCTACCCCCAAACCTAAAAACATATATCCCAACTGGCTAACGGTAGAGTAAGCCAGTACTTTTTTAATATCGTTTTGTTTTAAAGCGATGGTGGCGGCAAGAACGGCTGTTGCAAGGCCAACGATCGCTACTACTGCCTGTGTAGCAGGCGCCATGGTAAATAAAATATTACTGCGGGCTATCATATAAATACCTGCGGTAACCATAGTGGCAGCATGTATCAATGCGCTTACCGGGGTTGGGCCTGCCATCGCATCGGGCAACCATGTGTAAAGCGGTATTTGCGCACTTTTACCCGTAGCACCTACAAATAATAATAAAGTAATCCCGGTGATATCAAAGGCGGTTAGTTTGGATACATTTGCAAACACCTGATGATAATCGGCCGTTCCAAGTTTTGCCAATAACCAAAATACCGCCAGCAAAAATCCAAGGTCACCAATCCGGTTCATGATGAAAGCCTTCTTTGCCGCATTGTTGTTGTCGTTATTTTTAAACCAGTAGCCAATCAACAGGTACGAACATAATCCAACACCTTCCCAGCCAATGAACATGATGATGTAATTGCCACCCATTACCAGCAGTAACATGGAAAAGACAAAGAGATTGAGAAAGGAGAAATATTTCGCAAAATCTTTCGGCTCTTCTTCATGCATGTAGGACGTGGAGTAAACATGTATTAAAAAACCAACTCCGGTAATGATCAATAAAAAAAGAGAAGACAGTTGATCAATCAGGAAATCGAATCCAACTTTAAGAGATGTGGTATTAATGAAATCAAAATAATGGGCAACATGGGTATTGCCACCTTTTACACTAAAAAACACATACACACTGATTAAAAAAGAAGCCAGTATTACGCCGCTACCTATAATCCCCGTGAGTGTTTTAGACAAATTATTTCTACCCAATCCATTGATCAAAAAACCAATCAATGGTAACAATGGTATCAGCCAAACTATTTGTAATGTATGATTCATAAGCCACCCTTATCCCCGCTGGCTAGCGGGGAATTTTACCTACATCTTTTTTATGGTGTAGTTATATTAATTAATAAAAGATCTTTCAATAATAATTTTGCCAGCCATTCGCCTTTAGTACAATATCATTTAGTTTATACCCTTCGTTTTGTTGCTGCCCATAGCTGCATTAGTACAAGGGAGTGACACAACGATGCTTAATTGAAAAACAAATGTTTGCTAACAAAAAATATTCTAACAAAACTACATTCCCTTTGGCCAACATGTTCTCCCGCCTTACTCCCCGCTAACCAGCGGGGTTGGGGACGCCTTTAATTTTTCAACCTGTTCAAAAAATTCACATCCACTGAATGCGTGTTTCTATACATCATAACAATGATGGCCAGGCCTACACTTACCTCTGCCGCTGCCACTACCATTATAAAAAATACAAATATCTGTGCATCACTTGCGGCGGTGGGATTAGTAACGCCCAATGCCTGGTGGTGCATTTTTGAAAATGCTACCAGCAATAAATTAGCAGCGTTCAACATTAGCTCAACACACATAAATATAATGATCGCATTGCGGCGAATCAATACACCTATTACCCCTATACTGAATAATGCTACCGCTAAAAATATGTAATAATATACCGGCATATAAAATTATTGTTTTACATAAATATCGTTCCCGTTTGTACGGATTCCATTAATCTTATTGATTCTGTAAAATCGAGTTGAAATGATCAATTTATTTTTTACGCTTCTTTTTTTGAAATGACCACCGCTCCTATCATGGCACTTAAAAATAATATGCTGCTTATTTCAAAAGGAAAAACATAATCCGTAAACAATATCATTCCTAAATTTTTGATCAACCCTGCATTGCCACTATTCATTTGAACCAACTGGGTGGTTGCCTCAGTTTGTTTTAAAGCGGCTACAATTACCAATAAAAGGCTTCCGCCTGCAATACCGCCAATGTACAAAAACCATTTATTCTTTTGAGGTGGTTCGGAACCCGAGTTTAAATTCATCAACATTACTACAAATAAAAACAATACCATGATAGCGCCCGCATACACAATGATATTTACGATTGCTAAAAATTGCGCATTCATTAAAATATAATGGCCGGAGATGGCGAAGAAGGTGAGGATCAAATACAAAATACTGTGTACCGGGCTTTTACTGGCAACCACCATGGCCGCTCCGCCTAAGGCCAGCACGCTTAAAAACCAAAACAAAATTTCTATTACACTCATAATCCGTTGTATTCTTTCCTGCAAACAGGAAGGTATTTTTATAAATGACTATTTTATTTTTACTCTTTCGCCTTTTGCCTTTGCATAAGCTTCAGGCTCCGTAACAGGATTTGGGATTAATAAATCTTCCTTTCCATATATAAAACCCTTACGCTGAAAATTGGCCGATGCAAATGTTTCGCTTAAATAAATAGCATCTTTGGGACAGGCCTCTTCACATAATCCACAAAAAATACAACGCAACATATTGATCTCAAATTTGGCGGCATATTTTTCTTCCCTGTATAAATGTTCTTCGCCTGCTAATCTTTCCGCGGCCTCCATTGTAATGGCTTCTGCCGGGCAGGCCACTGCACATAAACCACAGGCGGTGCAATTTTCCCTTCCTTCTTCATCCCTGTTTAAAATTTGTAGTCCCCTGAACACCGGGCTAAAAGGACGGGTTACTTCGGGATAATTGATAGTAGGCCTTTTTTTGAACATGTGGCCAAATGTAATGGCCATCCCTTTAAAGATAGCTGGCAGATAAGCCCTCTCCAACAAACTCATTGGCTTACGTTCTACTTCTTTGGCCCTGTTAGTTAATGCTTCCATATTTTTTGTATTTGATGCAACACAAAAGTTGCGCAAATATATTTTTATTGTTTAGAAATGCCAGTTATTTTCCCGAAATAAAATAAACGCACCTGTTACCAACATGTTGATGAGAGCCAATGGGATCAAAACTTTCCAGCCCAGGTTCATCAACTGATCGTACCGGAAACGTGGGATCGTCCATCGCACCCACATAAATAGAAACAGGAAACAGGCTGCTTTGAAAAGAAACAAACCTATATGAATTAATGCTACCCAGTTAGTCCCGATCTTTTCAGCAAGCGATGCATCGTTTACAAAAGGTATATCATATCAGCCAAAGAACAAGCTCACCATTACCGCACTGCTCAAAAACATATTGATGTATTCCGCAAAAAGGAAGAACCCAAGTTTCATGGAGGAGTATTCGGTGTGGTATCCGCCGATCAACTCATTTTCAGCTTCCGGCAAATCGAAGGGGGTACGGTTACATTCAGCGAATGCGCAAATTAAAAATATCAAAAAGCCCAAAGGCTGTTTTACAAAATTCCAGCTATACCAATGCTGTTGCTGCTGCTCTACTATTTCTTTCAGGCTAAGCGTTCCGGTTGACATCAGCAAGGCGATTAAAGCAATACCCATCGCCAGTTCGTAACTGATGATTTGTGAGGCTGCCCTTAAACCACCCATCAGCGAAAATTTATTATTGCTTGCCCAGCTCCCGATCATGATGCCATATACACCCAAACTTACTACGCCAAAAACGTACAGGATCCCGATGTTGATATCAGCAATTTGTAATGGGATATCCCTGCCAAAAAAATGGACTTTATCACCCCAGGGAATAACCGCACCGGTCATCATGGCCGTTAACATAGCGAGGCATGGCCCCAGGATAAATAAAAATTTAGAAGATAAGTTAGGAATGATCTCCTCTTTAAAAAACAATTTCAATCCATCAGCCACCGGTTGCAATAACCCAAAAGGCCCGGCACGATTAGGCCCACGCCTGTCCTGCATAATGGCCGCCACCTTGCGTTCCGCCCAGGTAGCATACATGGCAATTACCAATGATGACATCACCACAATGACGATTAAAACCAATTTTTCAAGAATTAAAGAAAGATCAATAGTTAATAACATAAATTTTAATAAATATTTTTTAGCCGGCTAAGAATCTTTGGGCATCATCGTTGTGTCACTCCCTTATACCGCATACCTATGTGGAACTCCTTCAATGCGCTACAACATTATAAATTTTTGAATCACTCGTAACTACGCTATTCCAACCTTGTTTAAATCCCCTAATCGCATCATCAAAATTTGTCAACAATTCGATTGACAAACAAATTATAACCATCCATTTTATTTGCCCTGCTGTAAAATGCTTTCTCATATTCTCTTGCTTTACATTATTGATTATACACTCCACGAAATTAATGTTGCCTATTTATCAGACTCTCCGAATAACTCCTTTCAGGGAACGGGGGCAAAATCCTCCGAATGTGCAGGGCCCTTTATTTCACTCAAAAATACACCGGGATTATTTACTTCACTCTCATCGTGAATGTCCATTAATAATTTTGGTTCCCTGCCTCCCATCACTTCCTGGATCGTTTCTTTTGGCATAACCAATCCATCATATTTTCCCTGGGAGATAACTGAATGACGGTTAATTTTCGTAAGCCCTTCTATTACCCAATCACTTGTTTTCTTTTTATCAAAGCGGCAGGAGTTGCAAATCCATCCCGGCTTGCCGTCATAACTCTGTACTTCACCCCATTCGTCTTTACGGGCAGTTACCCTGTAAACTTCATCACCCCGCAGCCATAAGGTAGTTTTGCCGCAGCAGCCAGGCGTTTCACAATTACGATGTGCATCTACCGGCTTGGTAAACCAAACACGGTTTTTAAAACGGAATGTTTTATCCGTTAAAGCTCCAACCGGGCATACATCAATCATGTTGCCGCTAAAATCATTATCAATAGCTTTGGAAATATAGGTAGAAATCTCTGATTGTTCACCTCTGTCTAAAATACCATGCACTCTTTTATCGGTTAACTGATCAGCAACATAAGTGCAGCGGTAACAAAGGATACACCTTGTCATGTGCAACTGAATATAGGGGCCAATATCTTCCTTTTCAAATGTTCTTCTCGGAAATTCATAGCGTGTGCCTACTTTTCCATGTTCATATCCAAGATCCTGTAGATGGCATTCGCCAGCCTGGTCGCAGATGGGGCAGTCCAAAGGATGATTCAATAATAAAAATTCTACCACTCCCGCTCTTGCATCCTTTACTTTCTCGCTGGTAATATTTTTTACGATCATGCCATCCATTACAGTGGTACGGCAGGATGCCACTAACTTGGGCATTGGCCTTGGATCTGCTGTAGAACCTGCCGCAATTTCAACTAAGCAGGTGCGGCATTTACCACCACTGCCTTGTAGCTTGCTGTAGTAGCACATTGCAGGCGGCGCCACATCGCCGCCAATTTTACGGGCTGCGTTTAATACCGTGGTACCCACGGGTACATCAATAGTGATGTTATCAATGGTTACTTTAAAGGTGGATGGTGGTATTGGTTTTATTTCTTCAGGCATTTTATAACAAATCTAAATTTGAGTTGTAATTATTTTCTTTCAGGAATAAGAGCCATCTCTTTAATTCAATTATTTCATCACATTTTTCGTTTTCAAGCATATCCCTAAATAATTTTTTAAACCTTGGATCATTTCTTTGAGTAAATCCCTTCATATTTTTCAAATCCTGAAAATTGACTGGCAAGTTATAATTCGCTAAACTAATATCTCCTTTCTCACATTCTTTTAGAACCCATCTCTCAATTGCAGGTGAAAGTTGTATAAAATAATGTTGTCTTTCCGGATGTTTAAAGATTTTCAGGTCTTTTTGCCATAACCTTTCAGTTGCTAAACATTCATCTAATTCTTTTAGTGGTCTTTTATCATCATCTATTATTGCAACTGCAAAGCTATCCACAAACCTCTTATCTTTCATCTGGGCAGCTACAGAACTATTTCCTTTTTTATGATTTACAGAATTTGATCTTCCTAAAAGAAATTCTACCAGGTTAGTGTCCAGGTAGCACTCAGGCATAAAACATGAATTTATATCAAACAGCATCCTCAAGAAAATTCTCAAGGTTAAAAAACAAATCTATTCCGTATTGATATATTTCTGTAATCTCTTCGTCTGTTAACCTTCTCACAACCGTTTCTCCCTCCTTCAAACCAACCACATAAATACTAAAATCATCCTTACCCATATCTTCCATA
>JANOTW010000813.1:0-2723 GCA_031416575.1 Ferruginibacter sp. | reverse complement strand
CCCGAACCCAGGACCCTCCCGAAAAAAATCGGGATGCCCTGCCAACTGAGCTACAAAAACAGTCCTTCAATGTAATTCCGGGATTTCATCTTTTTAATTACCAATTCAATTTCAACTTCTTTCAACCATTAAAAAAGCCCCTGTTTTAAGAGAGGCTTTGTGAACTGGCTGGGACTCGAACCCAGGACCCATACATTAAAAGTGTATTGCTCTACCAACTGAGCTACCAATTCAAAATTATTTTTACCTTTTACCAGAACCCTCCCGATAAAAATCGGGATGCTCTACCAACTGAGCTACCAATTCAAAATTATTTTTACCTTTTACCAGAACCCTCCCGATAAAAATCGGGATGCTCTACCAACTGAGCTACCAATTCATTTTGTATTTTTTGTCTTTTATCAGTACACTATATAAAACAAAATATGCTACTTTAAAAGTACCCGCTTTTCTTAGCGGAGTGCAAAAATAGGGAGAAAACATTTAGTGCCAAACTTTTTTAAAAAACTTTTTCCTTCTATCCACATAATTATATTAAGATTGTTTATAAACAGCCGATGAACTCTCTTATTTTTGCCTATAATTTATTATATGCGTGACTTTTTTAAAAATAAAGTGGTTGCCATTACAGGTGGCAGTGAAGGAATTGGAAAAGCCTTGGTGGATGCATTGATTCCATTGGGTGCAAAAATTGCGACTTGTGGCCGCAACCAGGATAAATTATACAACCTGCAGGTACAATATTCCAATCATATGCTGCACACCATCGTTGCTGATGTAAGCCGCTATGATGATTGTAAGAATTTTATTGACTCCACTATAGAAACCTATGGAGGAATAGATATATTGATCAACAATGCAGGTATTAGCATGAGGGCCTTATTGAAAGATGCGGAGGTGGATGTAATAAAAAAAGTGATGGACATTAATTTTTTTGGCACTGTATATTGTACCAAGCTTGCACTTAATTCAATTATTGAAAGAAAAGGGACCATCGTGGGCGTTTCTTCAATTGCAGGTTACCGGGGGTTGCCGGGGCGAAGCGGATATTCTGCTTCTAAATTCGCTGTTAATGGCTGGCTTGAGGCGATACGTACTGAATTGCTGGATACGGGTGTGAATGTAATGTGGGTATGCCCGGGTTTTACCCGGAGTAATATCCGGAATGCGGCGCTCAACAGCAAGGGATATGCGCAGGGGGAAAGCCCGTTGAATGAAAGGGACCTGATGAGTTCGCAGGATTGCGCCAACCACATCATTAAAGCGATTGAAAAAAGAAAACGGACTTTGGTTCTTTCATTTAGCGGGAAGCAAACAGTTTTCATGAATAAATTTTTTCCGTCATTAACAGACAGGCTTGTAAAAAGATTCTTTTATAAAAACGGGGAGCTCATCAAATAGTTAATAAGGAATTAACCGGTAACGGATATTATTATCCGTTTCACCAAACATTACAACTTATTAATAAAAAAAATCATCAAAACTACAATGCCTATACTTACCCTTACTTCTGATATTGGCCAGCATGATTTTCTTGCTGGTGCAGTGAAAGGGCAGCTATTACAGGCGAGCAACTTATTCACCATTGTTGATATTACCCACCAGTTATCGCCCTTCAATTACCCGCAGGCCGCTTATGTTTGCAGGAATGCCATCAAAAATTTTGCTGCCGGTACCTGCCACCTGATATTAGTAAATTTATTTGATGAAAAACCTGAGCATATGCTGCTTGCGGAACACAACGGCCACTTCATTGGCTGTGCGGATAATGGTTTACTCACCATGATCTTAGAAGAACTGCCGCAGAAAGTAGTGGCATTGGCTTTAGATAAAAATCATCAAAAAAACACTTTGTACTGCACAACCGTTTTTGCAAAAGCTTTTAATGAGGTAATGAGTGGCAAAACACTGGAACAAATTGGTGACAGCTCCGTTTCAATACAGGTGAAAAATCCTCTAAGGCCCCTGCTGGGCAATAACTGGATGGAAGGACAGATTATTTTTATTGATAATTTTGAGAATGTAATCGTTAATATTACCCGGGATGAATTTGAAGAACAGCGCAAGGGCAGAAGTTTTAAGATTGTATTTAAAAGGGATGAATTAATTGAAAAAATATGTGAGAGCTATGCGGATGTGCAGGAAGGAGAAAAATTAGCATTGTTTAATTCCGCCGCATACCTTGAAATTGCCATCAATAAAGGAAATGCGGCGGGCCTGTTTGGTTTACAGGGTTTTTCAGAAAAACAAAACCAGGCGCAACACCAGTACCTGAATAACCGGCTTTTTTATCAAACCGTGAAAGTGTATTTTGAGTAAGGCCGTCTCCGCCCCTGCTAATCAGCGGGACAACTACGAAGAGTTTAGCGGGAATTGAACAAAGCTGAGAAAGTAGAAATGATGCAATGCGGCCTGACTGGGCCATGCTGAAAGGGATGAACAAAAAGTCAGGCTTTTCATTAATAAGAATGAAAGGGAGTAAAAACATATTGTTCGCATTTTGCACCCTATCATTATTTGTACAAGTGTACCCTATAACGGCATTAGGGTTTTTTAAATACAACGTGGGCAAAGATCCCCAATGGTATGCGGTACAAGAGTTGCCAACCTTTAATAGTTTGTTAGTAGCTTATAAACCTTTTGCAAAGGTGGGCAACCTTTTAAATGGGTGCATCCTAAATTCTTCCTGCTCTGGTGGCGCAACAAAAGCAGTATACACTTTT
>JANOTW010000812.1:0-3013 GCA_031416575.1 Ferruginibacter sp. | reverse complement strand
GGCGAGTTCGTTTTTTGCACTGCCACTTGCCTGGCCCAATTGCTCATAAGCCCGCCACACATGCAGGGGACTGAGCAAAGGTTGTTCGGTTGTTATTTTTTCGTACAGGTCACGGATCATTTTGTAAGTGAGTTCCCTGCGGCGGTAGGGCTGGCCGTAAAAAATTTGCAGGGCGGTTATTTCATCTTTGTGTGCCTGTATCCATGCAGTAAAATTGCTGATGGTACCTGCGGCTACAGCTTCCTGGTCTTTCACCCAACCGATATTGGTGATGGTATCTATGTTGATGCCGTCTATTAGCTGGTCGTATTTTTTGCGTACATCAATAATATAATTTCTCAATTCTGAATTGTGAAAAACAGCGACTGCTTCTTCAATTATTTTTTGCCGCTCCTTTTCAATGGCCGCTTCAATTATCGCCGGAGCCTCGCCCTGTAAAGCATTCTTAATTCTTAATTCTTCATTTATAATTGTGTCAGGGTCATGTGCATTTAACAATTGCCTTACCACATGGTTAATGGTAAAGCCATTGGCCTGCCCGGCAAAATTTGTTTTTTCTTTTTCACTGATCTGTTTGTCGAGCCGTATGAGGCGGTTGGCCAATGTGCTGAGGATGTCTTCCTGCGTATTTCCCATGGCTACGTTCTGCAACAAATCTTTCAGGCTCATGCCGGGCTTTTTTTCCAATGGGCGGCTATCTGTTTTTTGCGAACCCTCCACACCAATGGCATCAATGATCACAAAATGGTCTTTTGTAAATTTAGCGGATGGCGTGCCGGTGGCTTTTAATTGTTCGAGGCTACAGGTACGGGTGCCCCGGCCTTTCATCTGCTCGTAATAGCTGCGGCTTTTTACATCTCTCATAAATACCAATACTTCCAGCGGACGGATATCGGTGCCGGTGGCAATCATATCTACCGTTACCGCAATACGGGGATAGTAATCGTTGCGGAACTGGCTGAGTACCGTCTTGGGGTCTTCCTCACTTTTGTAGGTGATCTTTTTGCAGAACTTATTTTCTTCGGCAAATTCTTCCCGTACAATTTCTATGATGTCTTCGGCGTGGGAATCTGTTTTGGCGAAGATGAGGGTTTTGGGGACTTCGAAGACCCCGTTGACCTCACCCCCCGCCCTCTCCGAAGGAGAGGGAGCCAGAGCAGCACTCTGCAAACTTTGGTCAGTATCCATAGAGGGAAGGCTCTCTTGCCCCTCTCCTTTGGAGAGGGGTTGGGGTGAGGTTACTCTATCGGGAAACATCTTTGGGAAGTTTTCCTTTATTGCCCTTATGATGGTTCTAATCTGACTTTTGTTTACAATGTCTTTATCTAATTGCTTGCCGCTGTATTCTATGTCTTCATCCACGCTTTCCCAGAATTTTCTTCTTGTAAGGCGTTCCCGTCTATCTACTTTTTCACCCATCAGTATTTTGCTTCCTTCTTTGGTGATCTTTGTTTCAATGGTGAATACATTGTAAGGAACAAGGACGCCATCAATCACCGCTTTTTCATAGCCATAATCACTCACCAGGTTTTGATTGAAGTAACCAAAGGTCCTGTTATCGGGTGTGGCTGTTAAACCTATTTGAAATACGTCAAAATAATCGAGTACCTGTTTCCATAAATTATAAATGCTGCGGTGGCATTCATCAATTACAATGAAATCAAAAAACTCGATGGGAACTTTTTCGGTGTAGGTTACGGGTGCTGGTTCTTTTTGTTGATACTCATTGGGGTTGGCTTCTTCGGCGTTTTCATCCAGTTCGGTTCCTTTTAAAATGGAATACATTCTTTGTATGGTGGAAATGTACACCTGGTTATCGGCAGGGATGAAACCGCTTTTCAACCTGGTTACGCCATAGAGTTCAGTGAATTTTCTATTATCATCATTTGGTACGTAGGCCATCATTTCCTGCTCGGCCTGTTCGCCCAAGTTCTTTGTATCTACCAAAAATAAAATGCGTTTGGCCTTGGCGTATTTTAATAAACGGTATATGAAAGTAATAGCTGTATAGGTTTTGCCGGAACCGGTGGCCATTTGTATTAAGGCTTTTGGCTTTGCATCTTTAAAGGATTGTTCTAATTTATTGATGGCGAGTATTTGGCAATCTCTTAAACCGGCCCCCTCCCGGCCTCCCCCAAAAGGGGAGGGGCCCAGCGCAGGTATATCCTGCAATCTTGTTCTTAATGATTTGTCTTGCATGCTCCATTCTAAAAATGTTTCAGGACGGTGAAAGCTGAAGACGGGCCTTGATCTGGGTTTGGGATCACGAAAATCGGTGAACCTGGTTACCTCGCCGGTGCTTTCATATACAAAGGGAAGTTTCTTGTTATTCAAGTATTTTAGTTTAGCAGTGGCGTATCCTTCGCTCTGGTCTTCATGCATGGTGAGGTGTACGCCTTCTTCCGCCCTTTTGGCTTCGATGATGCCAACGGGTTTTTTATCTGCAAATAATACATAATCCGCCGGGCCGATATCGGTCTGATACTCCTTAATGGCTACGCCTATGCCTGCATTTAAATTGATTTTTGATTTTGCCTGAATAAGCCAGCCACTCCGCAATAATGCAGCGTCAATGTTGTCACGGGCTAGTTGTTCAGGGTTTTGATTCATTGATTGGTGTAAGGAAGCAACAATTTACATTAAATGTTGATGTAAAATATTAAAGGGATTGATTATGTTAAATTTAGTTACAGATAAATATTTTTTTTAGATTTTACTCATGCCTTTTAGAAATCCGATTACCACCCAAAATGTTTTTTTTGCTTTTGTTGGTCTTCCGTTCCTTTACTTTTAATCATTATAATTCAACTAAACCGTATTCCGTTGTTGGGTGTTTTCACCAATGAACAAGTTACCCATACTGGGTAATCATTAATTTAGCAGGCAATTTCAATACTAATAAAAACATCTTTTATGGGGATGGCTTCGGCTGTTGGTCATAAGACCAAACAGCGGCTCACCCGGATAGGTTCATTCTTTTCTTTTTATATCAGCACCATCAGTAAAGCCTATG
>JANOTW010000811.1:0-1827 GCA_031416575.1 Ferruginibacter sp. | reverse complement strand
AAACATAATACCAACGGCAGGCGGAAAATAATTCAGCACAATGGATGGGAACGCTTTATCTCCGATAACATTGGTGTTGTTTAAAAGAAAATGTGTGACCGTTTTTCCGTTTACCACTACATCCTGGTAAACCGCGCCATTTACATTGCCATATAAATACAGCAAGCCTCCCAAAAGCAGGAATAAAAATAATACAGACACTAAAATGATAGCCAGCGTAATTACATTCTTTTGAGAATCCCCCAAACGCTTGACACTTATATTTTTTTGATCTCCTGGTCAAGCCCCGTCATGGCAATAGTAATAAATGCGCCACCAATAATTTGTTTTACAAAAAAACCTTTACTGTTTACATCCGTATTAAAAATGTTGAGGTATCCTTTGGAATTCATTTGAGTCAGCGCTTCGCCGGTGGATAAATCAAGATTATTCAAGATATAGATAATACAAATGATCAAACCGGAAATCATCAGGGTAGTTTGTAAAGTATCTGTATAAACAATTGTTTTTACCCCTCCTTCGAAAGTATATAAAAGGATCATCAATAAGATAATAGCGGCGGTAATAACGAACGGCACGCCAAATTTATCAAGGATAAAAAACTGCAGGATGTTTATTACAAGGTACAATCGTGCGGTGGCCCCTACGGTACGGCTGATGATAAAAAAAAGCGCTCCTGTTTTGTATGCCACTACTCCAAACCGCTGTAACAGGTAATTGTATATGGAAGTAAGGTTCAGGCGATAATATATTGGTAACAACACAAAGGCGATTACAACATAACCGATTAAATACCCGATAGCAACCTGCATATATGCGAAGCCTTTAAAGCTACTACCAGCCACGTCGCCCACAGCGCCGGGTACACTAACAAATGTTACACCACTTAGGGATGTACCAATCATGCCAAATGCCACCAGCATCCAATTACTGTTTCGGTTGCCTATAAAAAAGGAATCATTATTTGAGTTACGACTGGTAAACCAGGCTACCAATAAAAGCAATAAAAAATATCCTATAACAAAAGAAAACAAAATGATTGGAGACATGCAACTGTTGGTTTTTATAAAATAAGATTGAAAATATAAAAAATCTTTGTGTCTTTGCTTATAAATAATTTGTAAAGATATATGGAGTTTAAATCGATAGCGGTTTTTTGTGGTAGTAAAACGGGTAATAACCAGATGTTTACCAGGCATGCCACAACATTGGGATACCTTTTGGCGGAGCGAAACATTCTTTTAATTTACGGCGGGGGAAACAAAGGGATCATGGGTGCAGTGGCCAATGCCGTCATGGAAAAAAAAGGACAGGTGATAGGAATTATACCGGAAGTAATACTTGGCTGGGAACAACAACATGAAGGCCTTTCGGAATTGATAGTAGTGGAGAATATGCATACCCGTAAACGCATGATGTACGAAAAGTGTGATGCGGCTATTGTTTTACCGGGCGGGTTTGGTACCCTGGATGAATTGTTTGAAATGCTTACCTGGAACCAGTTGAGCATTCATGATAAACCGATTTATATTTTAAATACAGATGGATTTTACGATTCTTTATTGGGGCACATGAAAAAAATGCTGGAGGAAAATTTTCTTTACGGCAGTCTTGAAAATGCGTTCACGGTAGTTTCAACCCCTGATGAAATTTTCACCTCAGCCTGATTAGAAATTTCGATTTCTCCCCTGGAATAATGCGATATTAAATCCAGCATTAAGAATCGGTATGGTTCGTTGCATATTATCAACATAAGGAGAGTTGGCAAGCTTAAGTACATCAAATGAAAGCGAAATAAAATAATAAGATTTGTTATATTGCCCTCTT
>JANOTW010000810.1:0-7667 GCA_031416575.1 Ferruginibacter sp. | reverse complement strand
CTTTTACCCTCCATTCAAAACGCATTCCCCTGCATCTGCTGGTATCATCCTGTGTAACTGGATTTTCAGAACGAACATAATTAGGTTCAATATGCGAAGGTGCTTTTCCCTTCATAGCAATCTCGCTGTTACTGATCACTAATTGCTGATATTTTAACAGGCTTTTCGTGCCTATTTTAAAATTTAACCGTCCGGGTTTATCCGCAGTAAGGCGGATAACAATTATCTGGTCAGGTGCAGAACTAATCACCTGCCTGGTAAACGTAGTACCGTCAATGGTAAAACGTGTGGTTGCAATAGCATCCTTAATATTCAGGTCGCGATAATAGGATGAAACCGCCGTATCTTTAAAATGGTGGCTGATGATTAAATCGCCTAAAGGCAAATACGATTCTGAATAATAGCCCTGCATATTCTTTGCAAAATCATAAGCCTTTGCGTAGTTTTCTTCTTTAAAAAGGGCTTCCCTTGCCAGCAATAAATTTTCATACGCCTTGGGGTTTACATTGGTCCTTACCGGTCCACCAGACCAAAGCGTGGCTTCATTCAATTGAATCAGTTCTTCGGCAACGCCGCCAAAGACCATCGCACCCAAACGGCCATTACCCACCGGCAAGGCTTCCGTCCATACTTTGGCAGGTTTTTTATACCAAAGTTTTTGAGGTTGCTGTGCAGTCGCTGAGCTAACAATCGTTGAAAGCGATATACAGCAAATGAGTATCTTCCTTATCATCTTTTTATATTTTATTTTTTTCATGAAATAATTTCTTCGGAATAATTAGGGGAACTGAATGCTGAATGATTTGTTTATCAATTGATTTTCCTCCTTTTTCTCTTCTCTCTCTCCTCTCCGATGGGCTTCACCCATCGCTCTTATATTTCGCCCTTTCAGGGCTAACAAGTACCAGAAGAATCAGTCCTGAAAGGGCGAAATATAAGAGCGGTGGGCAACGCCCATCGAAAAAGAAGTATGCGGTACAAGAGAGTTCCGAAGCAGCACACAAACCTTACCCGGGATTAAGATGACACAACGATGCTGCCATGAAAAACAAATGCCTGTAGCCAAAAGTATCCAGCATCCGGGATCCGGTATCCGGCATCAATTATCCAATTCCACCACTGCTTTTATTACACCGGTTGCTGGATCCAGCCATGTTTCAAACACATCTTTCAACCCGCCAAATTTTACCCGGTGCGTGATATAGGTGGTGGGATCAACCAAACCTTTTTTCATTGAATCAATTACATGAACAAAATCTTCCCGTGTAGCATTGCGGCTACTCATGAGCGTTGCCTCCCGCTTATGAAATTCGGGATGGCTGAAACTGATGGGTTCTTTTTGTAAACCGATCAATACAAACTTTCCGCCATGAGCAAGGTATTGCAACGCATTGTTGATGGCTTTTTGACTTCCGGTGGCATCAATTACTACAGTGGGCATATCACCGTTAGTAATTTCTTTTAAGCGGGCTAACACATCTTCCGTGGATGCATTGATGGCATACCCCACTTTAAGGCTGTCTTTACAAAACTGTAAACGTTGATCATTAATGTCAAGCGCAATCACCTTAGCGCCTGCAATACGGGCAAACTCCATCGTACCCAAACCTATGGGCCCGGCGCCTATCACCAAAACAAATTCATCTTTTTGTACATTGGCACGCCTTACGCCATGTGCGCCAATGGCCAGTGGCTCCACCAATGCAAGTTCATCATAACTCAATCCTTCACTTTTAATGAGTGAACAGGAAGGCACGGAAAGATAATGCGCCATTCCGCCGTCAATATGTACACCGCATACTTTAAGACCGGTACAACAGTTGGGCTTGCCGTTTCTACAGGCAATGCACTTACCACAATTAAAATATGGAATAAAAGTGACGGCTTCGCCGGGAATGAAACCATCAGCACCATCGGCTTCAATCAAATCCGCCGCCAGCTCATGCCCCAATATTCTTGGATAAGTAAAATAGGGCTGTGTGCCTTTGTAAGCATGCAGATCGGTGCCACAGATACCAATTCGTTTGATCTTTATTATGGCTTTCCCCTCCGTTATTACAGGTGATTGAATATCCTTGTATTCAAATGTTCCGGGCTTGGTACATATTAATGCTTCCATTAAATTACTGCTATTTTTTAAACCTTATTTTATAGGCTTGGCGCATTTTCAGAAGGATAGTTTTTAGAAGGTTTTATTAGTTGTTGCACCGCCGCGGCATGGGGCATTGGGTAAAGGCCCTTTATACGTTCAGGTTCACTGGCAGCCAGATTTCAGTTATTCAACACCCCTAACATTCATTCGCATTATGTAAACGGATTCGGATGCGGTAATAAACAGTATGTCCCTTTTTGCGCCTCCAAAACAAACATTAGCCGTCCATGCTGAAGGAATATCAAAATGTTCAATTTTTTTACCGCTGGGCCCATAAACAGTAACCCCTTTTCCCGCAATGTAAAGATTGCCCTTGTTATCAAGTGTCATTCCATCGGCACGATCGGTTGCAAAAAGCTGGCGATCGGTTAAACTTTGATCTTTGCTGATCTTATATTTATAAATCTTTCCATCACCGATGTCCGATACGAACAAATATTTTCCATCCGCGGAGCCTACAATACCATTTGGTTTTTTCAGGTCTTCATCTACTATAACCGCTTCATTTTTTCCTTTGGGCAGATAATAAAGATTTTCACCTTTTATCTCCCGATCGGGGGTTTTTCGTTTCCAGTAATTACGTTGATAATAAGGATCAGTAAAATATATACCACCTTTACGATCTATCCATAAATCGTTGGGCCCGTTAAACTGATGACCTTTAAAATTTTTTAGTAAAACGGCCACTTTTCCTTTTGGGCTAATCTGCCACAATTGATTATTTTCATCGGCACAGGTAATTAAATTTCCCTTCCTGTCGAAATACATGCCATTCGACCTGCCTGCTGTATCTAAAAAAACCGACAACTTTCCGTGGATGTCATATTTCCATATTTTATTGTTCGGCTGATCCGTAAAAAAAATGTTGCCCCGCTTGTCAACTGCAGGCCCTTCAGTAAAACTAAATTGGCTGGAAACGAGTGTTGGCCTGGTATCTCTGGCAATGGCCGTCAGCGACTGTTGGCTGAATGCATTTAAACAAACAAAACATAAATAAAGTAAGATGAACTTCCTGCTATTGCTATAAATACTCAGGATAATCCGGTTCATTTTTTCTTTTTAATTTCCTTAATGAATGATGTAATTAACAACTATGAAAAAATAAAAAAACTTGATTAATAAAATTAAAATAGTAAAGATGGGGAAATAACGATTGAAATAAAGTTCATTGATCAATGATGGATAAACTCCGAAACCAGGATTAATCTTTCTTCAGGAACAGAAATTTTATCCGCCTTTTCTTTATCGGGATAAATAAAATCAACTTCGTACTTTTCAGAATTTTTTTCATAATTACAAATTACTGCTCTACCTGCGGGTTTATATTCAGTATCTAAAAGCGTAACGATCTGGCCAGCGGAATACTTCATATAAATCTTTTTTTGTGATGTAAATATATTGTTAAGCGGGGTTTTTAGTTTTGGTATTTATGCACATATCCAATAAAAAAATGTGGATATTCAATCAAATATTCAATCAAAAAGCCAGGCGGTTTCTTTTAAGATTGATCACATCTTTCACTGATACCGTAAATTTTTCCGCATAGCCCATTTCCCTTATTTCAACTATCAATTTATTATTGGATAGCTTATTCACCACTCTCCAGAATAAATTGTGCTGTATTGGATTGGCATCATTAAATAAGACTTCATCGCCAATATGAATTTCATCCATTGTGAATTTCAACTTTTTCATGATAAATCGTTTGAATTTTATTATATAACAAATAACAGTCCAATAGCAATTGAAATACGTTTATGTTTTAATTTTAAACCTGTGGGGAATAAAAGCTACAACAATAAATATTGAGGGGCATTCCAAATTGTCGCTTCATTTTGGAGGCTGTGGCCGGTGAGTACACCTACCACGGCTGTTTGCACTGGCTGGTATCCGGCACCAGCCAGCGACAATTTGGAATGCACCCGTTGCCAACCTTCCATAGGCCCTAAATTATTTAAAGGCCCTTTGCAAAGGTTGGTAACCCTTTAAGAATGCAGCGATAATTTGGGGCGCAGCCAGGCATATTGCTCATAAAATAGTGTATTTCTAATTATTATGTGGGAAAAGATCCCCAATGATATTCGGTACACGAGGGCGATGCAAGGATGCACCACATAGCTTCTTAGCCCGGACAAAAAAGATATGCCGCTGAGGGTTGCCAACCTTCCACCAAAAATTTGTAAATTTACACGTTCAAATATATGAATTGCAAAATCAGGTATCCGCGTTGCGCCTGGATAACGTAGGTTTGAATGTATTAGCATTTTAAATAAATAACAATATGCGCTGGTTGCTTACACCCCGGATCTTCCTGGTTACTTTATGTATCATGATTATGGCCTTCCTGTTTTTGTATGTTACCCACCAGGACAAGATAGATTTCAGTACACAGGTAAAACCAATCATCAATAATAAATGTATCACCTGCCATGGCGGCGTAAAAGCGAAGGCAGGGTTCAGTTTGTTGTTTCGGGAAGACGCATTGGCCAAAACCGAATCAGGTAAAACCGCCATCATTCCCGGCGATCCGCATAACAGCGAACTTGTAAGGAGAATCAATAATAACGATCCCGAGGAGCGCATGCCATACAAACATGACCCTTTAAGCAAAGAAGAAATCAGCATCCTGACGAATTGGATAAAGCAGGGGGCGAAATGGGGTGAGCATTGGGCTTATGTTGAAGTAAAAGATGTGCCCGTTCCCCAACAAACAAAATTTTTCGGTTTAATAAAAACAACCAGCAGTTGGGCGAAAAATGAGGTGGATCGTTTTGTAGAACAAAAATTAACTGAACAACACCTGGAACCGTCGCCTGTGGCCGATAAGCCAACACTGCTCCGCAGGGTGGGTTTAGATATCACCGGGTTGCCGGCGCCTCCTCATCTTGCAAACAAATACCTCAATGACAACAGTGCGCATGCCTATGCTGACCTGGTGGATTCGCTGTTAGCTTTGCCCCAATACGGAGAAAAATGGTCGGCTATGTGGATGGACCTTGCCCGATATGCCGATACCAAGGGCTATGAACGCGACGCCGGCAGGAATATCTGGAAATACCGCGACTGGCTGATAAAGGCTTTTAATGATGACAAACCTTACGATCGGTTTTTAACGGAACAAATTGCCGGTGACCTTTTGCCGGATGCAACTGATGACGATTATATTGCCACTGCTTTTCATCGCAATACAATGACCAATGACGAAGGGGGTACCGATAATGAAGAATTCCGGACATCTGCGGTAATGGACAGGGTAAATACCACCTGGCAAGCCACCATGGGTACTACTTTTGGATGCGTGCAATGCCATAGCCACCCTTACGATCCATTCAAGCACGATGAATATTACAAATTCCTGGCTTTTTTCAACAATACCCGTGATGAAGATACTTTTGCCGATTATCCGTTGTTACGCATTTACAACGACAGCATGCAACAAGAGGTGATCAATGTCAGGAACTGGTTTTCAAAAAATACATCCCCGAAAAAATCGGCGGAAATTCATACATTTTTAAAGACCTGGCAGCCAGCCCACAATTCACTCACCTGCGACAGCTTTACCAACAGTGAATTGAATGACACCAAATGGCTTGCCTTCCGCAATCATGCGGTTTGCAGGCTAAAAAATGTTGATTTGCAAAATAAAGAACTGCTAATCTTTCGTTACCAGGCATATACTCCCGGTGGTGTATGGAAAATCCACCTGGATAAACCTGGCGGGATGGTGATCGCCACCATCCCTTTGCCCCTAACCAAAAAAGGATGGGCCATCACCCAAACCCACCTAACGCCAGGCAATGGAGTACATGATCTATTCTTTACCTACACCAATGATCAGTTAAAAAAGCCGGAAGACAACGGGGCATTATTCGACTGGTTTTATTTTACCGAAGACCTGCCTGGTAAAGACAAGCAAGGGTATGCTGGGGTTAAAAACAAATATTGGGCGCTGTTAACATCCGATTCAAATGTATCCGCCACACCGGTAATGATGGATAATCCGGCTGAAATGCACAGGGCATCCTATGTTTTTGAACGTGGCAACTGGCTGGTGAAAGGAGATGAAGTACAGCCGGATGTTCCGCATTCATTAAACCCATTTCCAGAAAATATGCCGAAGAACAGGTTAGGATTGGCTAAATGGTTAACATCTAAAAAAAATCCGCTTACTGCCAGAACAATGGCCAACCGTATCTGGGAACAGCTTTTTGGCACCGGTATTGTTGAAACACTGGAAGACATGGGTACGCAGGGAAGCGCTCCTACACATGCCGCATTGCTGGATTGGTTAAGTTATCAATTCATGAATGCGGATAACTGGAGTACAAAAAAACTGATACGGAAAATTGTAATGAGTAATACTTACCGGCAGGATTCTAAAATATCACCAGAACTATTACAGAAGGATCCTTATAATAAATTCTACGCAAGAGGTGCGAGGGTCCGTTTATCAGCGGAACAGGTCCGTGACCAGGCATTGTACATCAGCGGGGTATTAAGCGATAAAATGTACGGACCGGGTGTTTATCCGTATCAGCCTGAAGGCATCTGGCTCTCCCCCTGGAATGGGGCGGAATGGACCATCAGTAAAGGCGGGGACAAGTACCGCCGTGCATTATACACTTATTGGAAACGTTCGGCCGCCTATCCCTCCATGATCACTTTTGATGGTGTATCAAGGGAGGTATGTACGGTCCGCCGCATCCGCACCAATACGCCACTACAGGCGCTCACCACTTTAAATGATTCCGCATACATTGACCTGGCAAGGCACTTCGCCATTCGGATGCAAAGCAGCGGTATAAGGGAACCGGCTAAACAAATCAGTTACGGTTATACGATGGCAACAAATCATACTTTAGCGGAACAAAAATTAAAACCATTGATGGCGCTGTATAATAAGGCATACAGCCAATTTAAAAATGATCCTGAAAAAACCCGGAAAATGACGGGCGCCATACCATCTTACACGAATGCGGAAACCGCAGCCTTAACGGTAGTGGCGAATGCGATATTGAATTTGGATGAGGTACTGACGAAGAATTAATGACCGTAAATGGTGAATGGCCAATGGTCAATAATCAAGGTGAATCAATGTTAATTTGTTACGGTTTTTAATTGCCCCGTCCAATAGTACGGGGATTAGAATTAGCAAAAAGAATTACAGCTTTAGCCAAATGAATTGTATGACACAAAAAGAATTACATAACCAACGCCTCGTAAGAGAAGCCGAAGATGCAGTCATCCGCATGCAATCACGCCGGCATTTTTTAAAAGAAAGCGCTATGGGGTTGGGGGCGCTTGCCCTGGGTACAATGTTTACAAGTTGTGGCGGCAAGGCTTCCGGCAGCAGTGTAGTATTTGATCCCGCTCATCCGCTGATGCCCAAATTACCTCATTTTGCAGGCAAGGCGAAGAGTGTGATTTACCTGCACATGGCCGGGGCGCCATCGCAACTGGAGCTTTTTGATTACAAGCCCGAACTGATGAAAATGGACGGGCAGGATTGCCCTCC
>JANOTW010000809.1:0-2068 GCA_031416575.1 Ferruginibacter sp. | reverse complement strand
TGAGTAATTAAATTATTGGTATTAAAAACTGAATTACTTTGTTGACATGCATTTGTTTTTCATGGCATTCCCGAAAAAAATGCCGAAAGGTCGGCACAGGTCGGGATTTCGCAATACAGTTTTTTGTCCAAACTATATTTCCATGCTCAACATCGTTGCATCGCCCTCTTGTACCGCATACCATTGGGGGGCTTTTATTACGTTTTATTGAAAGCCCTGCACAATTATTTAGCGTACAGTCAACTCCACTTTTTTTCCTAAGCCAAATTCAAGAAGCCGGTAAAGTGTTGAAAGCTGAATGTCGCTGTGTCCATTTTCAATTCTTGAAATAAAACTTTTCTTTGCTCCAATTTTTTCAGCTAATTGTTCCTGTGTCATTTTAGCGATACGCCTTTCGGCTTTAATTACTTCACCAATCAGGAAGGCTTTTGCTTTTATCTCAAACTCTGTTCTTTTTTTTGTTCCACGGTTGCCATAGCGCTTTGATAAGTGTTCATTGAATGTGGTAATATTTTTTTTACTTGTTGTCATATAATTTATTTGTTGTTAAAATATTCGATCATTAATTTAACTGCCAAATCAATTTCCGCTTTTGGTGTTTTCCGTGTCTTTTTTTGAAACCCATTGAAAAGCACAACAATCTTTCCTTTGTCAAAGCAGCAAAAGATGCGAAAGACATTGTTTCCAACTTCAACCCTGATTTCGTAAAGTCCTTTCTGTCCTTCCATGTGCCTCAAAAACTTTTCTGGTACACGGTCAGTATGTGTCACTACAAAAAGCACATAATCAATTTTCTCTTTTGCTTTCTCAGTCTGTTATTCGAAACATTCATGAAAATAGCCTCGGTAAAATATCAGTGCCCTAATTTGATCCATTTATTATGCGTTGCAACAAAGTAAACTTAAAATGGAACAAACGCCAGGTAAATTTCCCTAATTGAATTTCAGGCAGTGTTCAATAAGGTGGTACACAACACATAAAATCGTACATTCAGGAAAATTTTAAATTTTACGATATGAAAGCCAGCTTAATATTTTCATTATTATTTACTTTCAATGCCGTTTTTGCACAAACAAAAACCTATTTATTAATTGGCACTTATACCTCCGGCAAAAGTGAAGGCATTTATGTTTATAATTTTAATTCAGCCACCGGGGATAATAGTTTTGTAAGTACGGTTAAAACACACAACCCTTCTTATTTGGCGGTATCTCCCAATCAAAAGAGGGTGTATGCCGTTACAGAGAATGCAGATAGTACAAAGCTGGGTATTGGCGGGGCGATCTCCGCTTTTTCCTTTGATAATGTAAAGGGATCGTTAACCAAAATCAACCAACAATTTTCAGGTGGCAAACATCCTTGTTATGTCTCTGTTGACAACGCCGGCAAATGGGTATTCGCAGCCAATTACAGTAGCGGTAGCGCCGCATTATTCCCGGTAAATGAAGATGGCTCACTGGGCCCGGTAAAACAAGTTATACAAAACGCGGGCAACGGCCCCAACAAAGCCAGGCAGGAGGGCCCGCATGTGCATTCAACCGTACTTTCCCAGGACAATAAATTTTTATTTATTCCCGATCTGGGCATTGACAAAGTAATGATCTACCGCTTTGATAATATCAAGGGTAAACTTAGCCCGGCTACACCTCCTTTCGCCGGGTCAATAGCAGGCAGTGGCCCACGGCATTTCGATTTCCATCCTAATAACAAGTATGCCTACCTGATGGAGGAAATGACGGGTACGGTGGCGGCATATAAATACAGCGAAGGAACACTTACCCCGCTACAACGTATCAACGCATTGCCCGCTGATTTTAAGGGAGTGATCGGCAGTGCGGATATCCATGTTTCCCCCGACGGGAAATTTTTGTATTGCAGCAACCGGGGCGAATCCAATAGTATTACCATTTTTAAAATTAATGCCAGTGATGGCAAATTAACGGTTGTGGGCCATCAATCCACCCTGGGTAAAACGCCCCGCAATTTTAATTTTGATCCGTCGGGGAATTTTTTATTGGTAGCCAATCAAAACACGGATGATATTGTTATTTTTAAAATTGATAAGGCA
>JANOTW010000808.1:0-1829 GCA_031416575.1 Ferruginibacter sp. | reverse complement strand
ATACAAGGCAAAAAATTGGTAGAAGATTTAAAAAAACAAGTTTATATGACAAATACACCTAGCGATGAAAAAAAGGGTGTAATAAGAAAAACCTATGATAAAATGATACAATTATATTATCCAACTAAAGGAGAAGTATGGAGAACATTTACATGGATAAGTTTTCGACTTTATATTTTATCAGCATTATTGTTTCTTTTAGCCATCATTTATTTTATTACTAAACTTTATTGCCCGCATTAAACTCACCCAGCAGGCAACATTAAGAACAATAGCCGAAAGCCCCCAGCAAAAGCCCCCCATTAAAAAACTGTTAATGGGGGGCTTTTGGTTATTGTTTGTTGAACATTGGGTTTTGTGCAAGTGGGGCAGACGGAATAACAATGAGCATTTGTAACTCTGTTCAGCCTTTGTTCGGGCTGGACGTACATCGCTGAACTTTTGCACTTAACTTCAACTTTATATTTTTAATCAGCAGCGGTTCCAGGCAGACGGAATTCTATTTCCCAACCTGCACAAAGCCCTGTTCGTTATGCGTCATGCTTGGGCGACATCGGAACTTCAAACTGACTGCAAGAAATTAACTTTAACAAACTAAGAATAAAATGGAACAACGCAGAACAATAACTCATCCCATTGACGGAGACACAAGCACATTTTTAAAAACAAGTGCTGAGACGAACGGTAAATCAACCTTATGTGAGATGGAACTTCCTCCATATGCAAAAGGAACACCACCTCATTATCATAATTCTTATACCGAAACTTTTAGAGTTTTGGAAGGTGAATTAACGGTAAGTATTGGTAAGGAAACATTAACCTTGAAAAAAGGTGATAGTGCAACTGTGCCTAAAAAAGCGATACATAGTTTTACCAATAAAAGTGCCGCACCAGTAAAAGCAACTGTTGAATTGCTACCGGGACATCAGGGGTTTGAGAATAGTATTTATATAATGTATGGTTTAGCTAATGATGGAAAATGTGACAAAGATGGACTTCCAAAAAACATCAGTCATTTGGCACTAAGTGCGGTTATGTCCGACACAAGTTTACCAGGATTTATGACTCTTGTAATGCCAATTATGAAAGTAATTGCTAAAATAGCGCAATGGAGAGGCATTGAAAAAGAGTTGATTGATAAGTATTGTTAGTGGAAACAACGACACTACAAAAAACAAACATTGGTGCGGACTTTCAACTTGACGGCTTCGTGGGAGCAGTAGCACGAACGCATAACATTAAGCCAGGTAGAAGAAATGCCCCCAAAAAATTCCCCCGTTAGAAAAGTGCTACGGGGGCATTTTTGCTACCTGCCTGTCCCGATTTACGGGAGTGTTAAGCGCAGAGGCACCAACAGGCTGTTGCTATAGGTGCAAGAGTAGCCCGGTCTTGGTTTGGGCCTCAGTATGTTTGTAGGGTACGGCGGTTGTTGGCCGCTTCTTTTTAAGTGTTGCCATATAATTTCCCTTACCCATTTTTTGCAGGCGCTTTTGTTGTTTCAATAATGTTCATCCCCCTCATACCACTGTAGTTTTTTGTTTTACGGAGATGTCCACCCGTTCTGAATATCACTGGCCCGCTCCTGCTGGTTGGGGCAGGCCTTGCCGGGTGTTACAGGCCCGTAGGTTTTGCACAATACACCCCGGTAGTAAGTAAGCCATCGTCCAACCCCGTCTTGTAATTCATAAGCTGTGTCAATATTTTTGCTACCAAAACAAAAATACCATGCGAGCAGCCACCGAACACCGCACTACCATGTTTTCATTAATTGAAAGCTGGCAACAAAGCGGACTTAGCCAAAAGGCCTTTTGTAAACAACATCAGATTTT
>JANOTW010000807.1:0-1993 GCA_031416575.1 Ferruginibacter sp. | reverse complement strand
AATTTACATAACATAAATTTTCATTACTGTATCCCATTTCTAAGTTTAAATACAAGTCTTCAAATAAATGAATTCTTGTATCATTGTGATCAACAGAACCTTTGTAGTTTCCATTTTTTGTCCTGAAATGTTCAATTAACCCGGTTGTTATATCTCCCTTAAAATGAATCCAATAGATGGTCCAGGGTGTCGTTTCATCGGCAGCATAATTATGTGGAATACCCTTTGGGATAACCATAAATTCTCCGGGATTCAATTGATACTCCTCTTCATTGATCCGTGCTGTTCCTTTTCCTTCCTGGCAATATATTAAAATATGCTGTTCACTTCCATGTGCTCTTTCTCTGTAATGGTATTTAGCTTTAGGATAATAGCCAATGTCAGTTATATAGGCACCGGCAATTAATGGATTGGTACTGCAATACTTAGCCAATATCTTTCTTGGTATTACTATGGCACGCTGCCCATCAAAACCTTCTTTTTTTCTTTCCATTTTACAATAGTAATATAATCCATCATAATCAACAAATATTCCATTAATGCAACAATGGGTTAGGCATACCTTTACTAAGGATTAAAAATAAACTTGCATTATGAAGACGTCCGTGAAAGTATGGCATGAAAAAATATTAATTCCCACCTATGGCATCGGCTTACCAGAAAAAAATCCCATTTTTTTAGAGAAAAGAATTTATCAGGGAAGTAGTGGCGTTGTCTATCCGCATCCGGTTATTGAAAAGATTGAAGATGAAAAATTTGATAAAGAATATCACGCAATTTTTATTGAGAATGAATTTATAAAAATAATGATCTTACCTGAATTAGGGGGAAGGGTTCATAGGGCTTTTGATAAAATAAGGGGTAGAGATTTTGTTTATCATAACCAGGTTATTAAGCCTGCATTGGTTGGTTTAACAGGACCATGGATAAGTGGTGGTATAGAATTTAACTGGCCCCAGCATCACCGTCCCACTTCTTTTGCACCGATTGACTTTGCTATTGAGGAGAATGGGGATGGCAGTAAAACTATTTGGGTGAATGAAGTGGAACAAATGTCCAGAACTAAAGGAATGGCTGGTTTCACTTTGTATCCTGATAAAGCATACCTGGAAATTAAAGTGCGTTTTTATAACAGGTCGTCTTTCCCTCAAACCTTTCTATGGTGGGCAAACCCCGCTGTAAAAGTGAATAACCATTATCAATCCGTTTTTCCACCTGATGTTCACGCCGTATATGATCATGGAAAAAGGGATGTGAGTGATTTTCCTATAGCAACAGGCACCTATTATAAAGTAAATTATGCACCGGATACCGACATATCAATGTATAAAAATATTCCGGTACCTACATCTTACATGGCGGTACAATCAAAATATAATTTCATTGGTTGTTATGAACATGATACAAAGACTGGTATGCTTCATGTAGCTAACCATCATGTTTCTACTGGCAAAAAACAATGGACATGGGGCAACGGAGACTTTGGAAAGGCTTGGGATAGGAACCTTACGGATGAAGATGGACCTTATATAGAGTTGATGTGCGGTGCTTTTACTGATAATCAACCCGATTTTAGTTGGATGCAGCCTTATGAGGAAAAAAGTTTTGAAGAGTATTTTATGCCTTATGCTGAAATTGGTTTGGTAAAAAATGCCTCTAAAGAAGCTGCAATTAATGTTGAATATAATGGCAATGATATAATAGTAAAAATATATGCTACCGCAGTATATAAAAATGCTGTTGTTGAATTATTTGAGAACGATAAATTGATAAATAAAACTGAAGTCGATTTATCTCCTGATAATATTTACCAGGATATGTTTTCTTTAACTACTTCTTTTATTCCCGAAAATATTAAAGTTACTGTTCGGGATAATAAAAATAATATATTAATAAGTTATCAGCCTGACGTAAAAATTGATACTGAGATACCGGCTCCGGCCAAAGCTGCAAAACAGCCAAAAGAAATTGAAACAACGGAAGAGTTGTATTT
>JANOTW010000806.1:0-2394 GCA_031416575.1 Ferruginibacter sp. | reverse complement strand
TCACCACCATGTGCTTTTACAATATCATACGCTAACGATAATCCCAACCCTGTTCCCTGCCCGGTGGGTTTGGTGGTAAAAAAGGGTTGAAAGATTTTGTCCAATATTTTTTGTGGGATGCCGTTGCCGTTATCTTTTACTGAAATTAAAACTTTATCATTTACTTTTTTGGTACTCACCCAAACAGTAGGGTCGTGGTTTTTATCGGAGTCCAGGAACCCTCCTTTGGAGGGCAGGGGGGCTGCATAAAACGCATTCGTAATTAAATTCAAAATCACCCTGCCAATATCCTGTGGAATGATATTTATTTTTCCAATGGGTTCATCATAATCTGTTTTCATGGTGGCATTAAACGATTTGTCTTTTGCCCTCAGGCCATGATATGCCAACCGCAAATATTCATCTGCCAGTTTATTAATATCCGTTGGTTCTTTTACTCCACTGCTGCTGCGGCTGTGCTGCAGCATTCCTTTTACTATATCACCTGCACGTTTGCCATGGTGATTAATTTTAGCTTCATTTTCTATAACATCAGTTGCAATGGCTTTTACTTCATCCATATTTCCTTTATCAATTTCATCTTTCATTTCTGCCAGCAATTCTGTATTTACATCTGAGAAATTATTGACAAAGTTTAAGGGGTTTTGTATTTCGTGTGCAATGCCAGCAGTGAGTTCTCCCAGCGAAGCCATTTTTTCTGATTGAATAAGTTGGGACTGGGTAGATTTTAAATTTTCAAGAGATAGTTTTAATTCAGTAGTTCGTTCCTGTACCTGTTGCTCAAGTGTTTCTTTTTGTGAAATTAGTATCTGTTGCTTTTCTGCTGAAAGTTGTTGAACCTCGGATAGTTTCTTTTCAAGTTCTTTGCTGGTAAAAGCAAAATCACGGGAAAGATATAAAGAAAGAGTAATGGGTACACTTAGTACTCCTCCCCAATAAAGTGCATCCGTTAAAGTGAAATCGTCACCAAATCCAATATTGATATTGGTAATGAAACCATAATAAAATAATAGAAAAATTGACTGAAGGATTAAATACCAGGCAATACCAAAGACAATGATACCTGAATCCCTATGCCCTTTCCGATAAGCTTTCCAGGCTATCCGTAATGATTCAGACATACTTATAGCAAAGGGTAGCATGAACGCAAAGATCTCACCTGATTCATAACCAATTCCCCAAAATAGTATGCTTGTAACTAAATACAGAACCATAATCCAAAACCAGATATTGCGGATACGGAAAAAGAGATGATGGATGGCAATAAATAAAAACAAATTAAATAGTGTAAAAAGAAATATCCAATCAATTACCGCTAAATAGGCTCTCAAAGCAATATTATGGTTGTAGGTGATAATAATAAACAGGCCATGTGCAATAGCCCCTGATAAAGTAGCTATGGAAAAAAACAAGTTAGCTTTTTGTTTTCCATATGTAAGAAATAGTCCGAGATGGATAATGGTCAGAACAATAGAGAGTCCTGTGTACATAGCATTCAAGACGGGGAACCGATTTCGAATTCGTGCAAATTTGCCGGCTCCCTGAACGTCATTGATACGTAACTGAAAAACATAATAAGGATTTACATATTTTAAATAAGGTACATTTTCCTGAATTGAAAATCGAACTGACAGTACCTGATCCACTTTATTAAACTCTAAACCTGCCGGCTCATTAAGTGGCTGAATAGCTTTTACCTCATCTGTATTAATGTTGACTATACCATATTGTTGTAAAAGTTCTCCGTCTAAATAAATCTCTGAAGCAATGGATTGATAAATCTGGAATGCCAATGGCTTATTCAGCAAATTACTGTCAACATGCAGGTGAATGCGAAACCAACCAACTTGCTCTTTGGTTATTTGTGGTAAATAATAAAGTTCAAGGGTCGGGTCTATAACTTCCCATTTTGAATCATCAAACTCAGGTCTTGCCCATTCTGGATTATCGCCGGCATGAAACTTCCAGCCTTTGTCTAACAGAACACCCTGAGCGGGTAAGCTATCCAAATGAAAAATTTCCACAGCCCTATCCTGAGAAAATATTTTTCCGGTTGCTAACAAAAGAAACACTATAAAGCTACAGAATATTTTCATTTCATATAATATTCAATTATCAAATTTCCTTCATTAGCAACTGAATTGTAAACGCTGCAAACTCACCTTCCTTTGTTTCTACTTTCAACTCCCCACCATGTGCTTTTACAATATCATAGCTTGTCTGAATCACGGATTTAAATGGATTTATGGATTTCACAGATTTCATTTTAGAGTACGAGTCTTTTAAAGGTTAAACTTTTACTTCCAAAGTTGATCAACAATCCAACTTCAAGTTTGTAAGCTTTAAGGTAATTCAACACCTGGGCCAGGTGTACATCCTCAAGTTCGATGATTG
>JANOTW010000805.1:0-1728 GCA_031416575.1 Ferruginibacter sp. | reverse complement strand
TGATACAGGCACAGCTACTTCATTTACGGGAAACAAAGGCTTGCCTGTTGTACGTTCAAACAAATAGATATAACCTGATTTGGTTGGCTGGGCCACGGCTTCCACCTGTTTACCATCTCTTGTAACCGTTACCAGGGCTGGTGGTGTTGGCAGGTCTCTATCCCAAACATCATGATGGATGGTTTGAAAATGCCATATTTTTTTTCCGGTAGCAGCATTGAGCGCCAGCAGGCAATTCGCAAAAAGGTTATTTCCTTTTCGCATGCCCCCATAAAAATCATAGGAAGCGGAACCTGTGGGAACAAATACAATACCTTTTTTTTCATCTAATGTAAAGCCACTCCAGCAGTTGGCGCCGCCAATATGTTTATATGCATTAGGGTCATCCCAGCTTTCATAACCGTCTTCGCCGGGATGTGGTATGGTATGAAAGATCCATTCCTGTTTTCCCGTACGAACATTGAATGCCCTTATATGGCCTGGTGCGGCTGCAGGCCCCTCATCCACACGGGAACCAATTATAATCAGATCTTTATAAATAATTCCCGGCGATGTGTTGGTAATAAAGAGGTTCTGTACATCGCGGCCCAACCCTTCATGCAAATCAACTTTCCCTTTATTACCAAATGTTGCTATTAATTTTCCTGTAATGGCATCCAATGCATGCAAATAAGAACCTGCCGTAATAAATATTCTTTTATCTTTTTCATCGTTCCAATAAGTAATGCCCCGGATATTATTCATTATAAAAAAGGAAGTATTCCCCACTGCTGAATCATACGGATCAAATACCCATTTCCCTTTACCTGTAGCGGCATCCGCCGCAAAAATTTTCTGCCTGGGGGTGCTTCCGTACAGTATGCCATCAATGATAACCGGGTTGCATTGTATTTGTGAATGTTTGGCGGTATCGGCATCACCGGTATTATAACGCCAGGCTTCGGTTAACTGCCGTACATTGCTGGTATCAATTTCAATTAGCGAAGAATAACGGGTCCCCTCTTTGGTGCCGCCATACACTTCCCATCCGGAGTAAGCATCTTTTGTATCCCCATTATTACAACCCCAAAGAACAATAATGCAGCAAAATAATCCAGTTAAGCATGCTAGGTATCGTTTCATTAAATAATGTTTTTAGTGAAGTAATATACCAAGATAATCAATACTATAATCAACTAAGCCAGGCCAGGCGCTTTCCGAATTACCGCTGCTGCCTTGAGGCCTTGGCCGGTGAGGGTATCCGGCGACTACTGTTTGATGCGAAAAAACTAAATCATTTTAAAAAAAATACCCCCCGCGTTGGCGGGGGGTTGGTTTTGATTTCACTGTTTTCCTTTAGTCCCGAATTTGCGGGAATCAAGTTCTGAGGGTTTCCTTCTAAGATCACTCTTTTTAAATGTCCCCTAAACAGGCTATCGTATATATATTACTTAGTAAAAATTGTGCCAGGATTTTTGCAGCCCCTAATAAAAATTATTGAGAAAATATTTTCACGAAAAAATTATTAAATGAGTAATTTTTTCCCAAACTGTCAATACACTCCAGAGGGGTTGCCTACTTAGGCAAAGCCTCTTTAAAAAATTAGGGTTTATGGAAGGTTGGCATCAATAGCAATATTTTTTTTGTCCGGGCTATGAAGCTTTGAGGGACATCGTTGCATCGCCCTCTTGTACTGAATACCATTGGGGATCTTTAATTGCGTTATACCGGGCAGTTCATCAAACGCAA
>JANOTW010000804.1:0-2787 GCA_031416575.1 Ferruginibacter sp. | reverse complement strand
CCCCCGGCCCGCTGGCCAGCGGGGAGGTCTTCTGCCAGTTCATTAATTTAGCCTGATTAACCCCCCAGTATAAAGCAATTAAAGTTCCCCAATGGTATTCAGTACAAGAGGGCGATGCAACGATGCTCCACATAGCTTCTTAGCCCGGACAAAAAGTATGGTTGTATAGTAATTCAAAAGTTTGGTACATAAAAAAATAATGGTTCTATAAAACCCATTTAAGCACCCAAGTATAAGTTTAACTGTTCAAAACATCCCCGCTAAATAGCTGGGCCGGGTTCGAAATGAGGCCGTAGAATAACCCGCTTTCAGAAATTCGCGGCTATATACCTCCAGCCGCCAGGCCACTACCCAAGATCGCTTGCGCTAAACGAAAGAGGCAAAAGCTGCCGGGCTTTTTCCACTATGTAAACCTCCCCCTTCATACCACTCATGATGAGCCTGATTGGGTGTTTCACCCTTTCTTCATATTCGGCTAATGTTTGCCTGCAAATACCACAGGGTGATATGGGATGTACGCTTTGCCCATCCAGGTTATCATAGCTGATGGCAATGGTATTTACCGCCACACCGGGGTATTGGGTTGCAACACAGGAAAGTAATACCCGTTCCGCACAAATGCCCACCGGGTAAGATGCATTTTCCTGGTTGGTGCCAGCCACCGTTTTACCATTTGCCAAAGAGGCTACCGCCCCTACTAAAAATTTTGAATAAGGTGCATAAGCATGCTTTGTAACCTCCCTTGCGGCAGCCAGTAAAACCGCATCCGCCAGTGTTAATTCTTCACCGGAACCGTAAACTTCTACCGAAAAATGAATGTCTTTTTTTGTCATCATTTATCTTTCCCTCTCTTTTATTTTACCAGGTTGTATTTTCTACTTTTTTTATACAACAAAAAATGAATGGCTTTCGCCCTAATTGTATAATTATGAAGATAAAAAATCCTCCTTGCATTACTGCCAGGAGGATAATTAATTCAGGTGATCCGCCCCTGAAGGGTGACCCACCCAAATTCACCCGAATTATCTTATCACATTAAATAATCTTTTCCAGCGTGGCCCTTTTTCCCAACTGAACCATATCAGGGAAGCTTTGCCTACCACATGGTCTTCCGGCACAAAACCCCAATAGCGGCTATCCAATGAATTGTGACGGTTATCACCCATTAACCAATTGTAATCCATCTTAAAAGTATAGCTGGTGGCTTCGGTCCCGTTCAGGAATATTTTACCATTGCGGTTTTCCAATTCATTTCCTTCGTATGTTCTTATGCAACGCTCGTAACGAATATAATTATCCGGTGTCAACTGAATAGATACACCTTTTTTGGGGACCCATAACGGGCCAAAATTATCCACACTCCAGTGTACCGCCGTATCATAATATGGATACAGTTCACTACTTACAGGGTTTATCTCTATACCAACCTTAAGAACGTTTTTTAATGCCGCCACTTTTTTGCTTTCACCGGGCGTCATGTTTATCCGATACATACCGTTGTTATAGGCCAACAATTCCCCCCGTTCAATATCAGTATGAATGCCAAAGGATTGCAGTTCTTCTTCATCCAAAGGCCCGTTGGTTTGAACCTGATAAAAAAGTTCCGATTCCGGGGGAAAGGGTTGCGCCACATCGTTTAAATACAAAACAGCATTTTTTATTTCCAGTTTATCACCAGCAATCGCCACACAACGTTTAATGAAATTTTCCCGTTTATCCACCGGCCGCGTAATGATAAGGTCGCCAAAGTTTTGCCAAACCCTGTCCCTTCCCATTTCCCTGATGGCCTGGTAATAAGTTTTTCTGGAACCAAAATTTTCTTCATCATTGATCAAAGTATCATTGGCCGGGAAATTAAATACCACCGCATCATTTCTTTCAACAGGCTTTGCATACCATCTTGTGTAAGGAATGTGTATCCATTCAGAATAGGACTTCGCACTTACAAAAGGCATGGTATGATGAACAAATGGCATGGCTACAGGCGTATTAGGTATCCGCGGGCCATAAGCCGATTTGCTTACGAATAAAAAATCATTCACCAGTAAAGTCTTTTCCATTGAGGGGGTAGGGATGGTATATGCCTCGAATATAAAAGTGCGTATAAGCGTGGCCGCTACTATAGCGAATGCAGCCGCGTCAATCCATTCCCTGGAAGCGGACTTTTTGTAATTTTTTACTACCATCTCACCGGCGAATTTTTCATTTTTGGAAAATCCCAGGTAGGGAAAATAAATGAATGGTAAAAAAACAGCGAGGGCATGGTGCCAGAACCCAAAACGGCCGAAATGCTCAACGAATTTGATGGTGATCCAGATAGTAACGAACTGGCCGGCAATAGGAACCAGTTGAAAAAAGAACCACCATTTTTTCAGTTTTATTTTTTCAACAATACACCAGGTATTGTAAAAAGGGATTAACGCTTTCCAGGCGGGTATCCCCGCTTTTATAAACATGCCATACATACCGATATGCCAGCCAAGTGTAGCTACAATGAAGATTATCCAACCAATGCCCATAAGTAAAAATTTTTTCAGTGCCAAAAGTACCATAATAAAACCTTTGAACAGGATTTACCGGAAAAATGTTTTAAAATGTTTAACAGTGCTGTTTTAGAAAAATGAACCTTTTGCAATAAAGAAAAACAATCACTATTGTCCGAGATAGATATGAGAAAAAAGTAGTAAAAGGGGGCAGTGAGCCCCCTTTTTTGTTAGTTTGCTGATACCACTCATCAATCTAACAATAATGAACAAATCTACGACGTATGTCGGACAGCACATACTG
>JANOTW010000803.1:0-6918 GCA_031416575.1 Ferruginibacter sp. | reverse complement strand
GATTACATAAACTTTTTGCTTAGTCCCCAAAATTTTGATGTGAGCCGGTTTTTGGTGAATTAACAGTAAACCAACCACGGAAGCAGGCGCTCCTGGCTACTAATTGCCTACAGTAAAGGAGCAGTGGCATCCTGCAAGGCGTCGGTCAACAAACAATAACCAAAAGCCCCCCATTAACATCTTTTTAATGGGGGGCTTTTGCTGGGGGCTTTCGGCTATTGTTCTTAATGTTGTGCGTTCGTGCTTTGCGTAGTCTATATATCACTTTTCCCTTCCAATTGCTCAATAGTCTTCCTTGCTGCTGCTAATCTTATTTTTTTATTTTTCTCTACCATCACTTTGGTCATCCACTTTTCAAGTCTATGATGTAACGGAACAAGCAATGCTCCAATTCCAATAAGTATAAGTAACATTAAAACGGGTGAGTCATTTGTTATATGTGCCAAATAAGGATGGATGAAAAGATTGATAAATTCAAACACTGCTAATAAACCAAGCACACCAAAAAACTCTATGAATTTTGTTTTTACTATAATGCTGCGGCTAAGGATGGAAAATAATATTATAAAAATTATCAGACCAATGACTATAGCAGCATATTGGAGATTGTGGCTTCGTTTTTCCTTGGCCTGTTGTTTTTCGATTGCCAGTTCTTTTTGCCTCAAGTCTTCCTGAACACGGAGGCTTTGAAGTTTTTGAATATTATTGGAGCTATTGAGGCTATCACCTGAAGCTTTTGCGATTTCAAGATATTTTAAAGCACTGTCACTATTTCCTCTCACTTTAAAAATTTCATACAAGCGCATTGCCGGAATTATAACTCCAATTTTTCCTGTGATTGAAGTGGCATACATTTTCTTTACGTAATGAAAGGTAGAATCTGAATTTCCCACTTTCTGATAATATTCTGCCATTATACCATATGCTGCCTGTAAAGCAGAAGAAAGTTTGTTTTGCTTAGCATTGATAATCACTTTCCTTAGAAAAGCAAGTGCTATGTCAGGATATCCAAGCGCAAGGTGAATGCGTGACAGGCTAATCATAGTAAAGTTTGAGAGCCCGATAAAGTGAAAACGTGTCATTAACTCATAAGCCTGTTGCACATACATTAAGGCAGAATCATTTTTGCCCGTCGCAATATATATTCTACCTAAAGTAAGGAAAGCACGATACATACCTATATTATCACCAACACTTCCTGAAAGATCTAAGGATTTAAAACCAAGATCAATCCCTCGCCTGTCTGAAGGTTCATAAAATTCAGCTGTATTTACATATATCCAGGAGAGTACCCTTGCATTATTTATTGGTTCGGCTATGTTCAATGCTTTTAAAGCAAGTTCTATTCCCTTTGCTTTATCACTCATCCGGTTAAAAGCATTAGCCATTTCTGCATAACCCAAACCTTCAAGGTTTTTGTTGTTTTCCTTCAATCCTATTTCTAAAATTTTTTGCGAGTAGTGAAGTATAGTGTCAACATCATATGAAACGTAGTTAAAAGAAAGGTCAAGCGCTGCTTTTATCTTTACACTGTCCACTTTGCTCGTGATAATTACATTTAATAAACTATCTCCTGCGATGAATTGTGCGGAAAGGTTAATGGTTATTATTTCAATGACAATGAAAATGATTATTTTTTTCATGGGCAGTCACTTAGGTTGTTACATTCCAGTTGCTCTATTTTTTAACTGTACTAATAACAAGTGTTATCCGTCTGTATAACTCTCGTGGCATGACGCACAACGATCAGGTATTGCTGTCAGGTGGGGAATTTGAAAAACGTCCGCCCGGAACCAATGCCCGAAATTGTTTTAAAAGTTGAAGATAACAACTAAAAGCCAAATTGAAAACCGTCAGCCGGAACTGTTGCTGACAGCGTACTACAGCCGAAGATTACAACGTCAAGCCCCGCTTGCAGCAATACTTTTGTTGGTAGCAGCCTTTTTTTCGGGGAATAAGTTTTTCAATTTCAAAACTACATTCCTCTGTTGTTGGGATAGTCGCTATGCTTATCTGCCTCGTGGTCTGTAAATATCTTGTACAAGCATCTTTAGGGTAGTATTGCCAATATTTCTACCAGAGTCTGTTAGTGGGCCACTTATCAATGACATGCCTGTCGGGAAAGTAAGAGTGTCCACCTTTCCTTTTGCCTGAATAAATAATGCCATTTTACCACCCTGAAGAACATAAACCGTATGATCGGGATGGGTATGCAACGCCCATGATTCTCCCGGCTTTACCGTAAACTCATACATTTTTATATTCAATGTATCATGGAGCTTTTTTGAAAATTGCGGTCCTACAGTTAAAGGGTCCATCGCCGGATCATATGCAGGCATGGCAGATGTGTCGCTGTTTGTAACAACTGCTGCTGTGTCCATATTATTTTTATCGGAAGTGGGTGTTGATCCATTACAGGCAATCAGAAATAACACTGAAATGAATACAAAAAAATAGATACTGTTTTTGATTTGTTGCATGATTTTAATTTTAAAGATGAAAAATTATTTTTCTGGCAATGCTAATCATATCAATATGTGTCACCATATAGTTGTTTTGAATTTTGTGAAGTGTCCAATAAGGTTGCTACCAACGCTTACATTGACGCTATAAGGCGCAATATAAAAAAATTATTCGATTGTAAATCAATTATTTAATTTCGCACTTTTTGTATTGGCGGGTTGCGTCAATGCGCCTGCCATTCTATATTTCCCCCTTCCCATAATGCATCGAAGGGGCTTTTTATTACTACAAGCTTTTCTTTGGCCACATGTAAATATCGCCGGGTAGTTCTTATGCTATAATGCCCCGGCAAATCCTGTATATTCTTTACATCCGTCCCTTTTTATAAAAGGTGTGTGGGCACTTTTTATAAATCAATATAATTTGGATTTATTAAAATGCAGGCCGCTCCGCCCCCTGTGCAAAACACAATTAAAGTTCCCCAATGGTATGCGGTACAAGAGGGCGATGCAACGATGTTGAGAAATGAAATATAGTTTGGACAAAAAACTGTATTGCGAAATCCCGACCTGTGCCGACCTTTCGGCATTTTTTTCGGGAACGCCATGAAATTCTTCTGCCCGGACAAAAAAAAAGAATGGTTGTATAGAAGGCCGACCCCTCACAATACTGTGGGGGCATGCGCTTCTTCCGGGGCAAGGGGATCCCCTACCTTATCAGCACCACATAACCTCTCTTTTTTATTTTTTCATTCCTGAAATCAATTCCTTCGGCATGCCATATATACGTAGCAGGCTCCTGCTTATGGCCCTTATAATTTCCATCCCAGCCAGGTGATTCCGCATTGGTATCATTGAATAGCAATTGGCCCCAGCGGTTATATATTCTAAATATACCCAGGGATTTTAAACCTAAGGAAACAGGCCTGAAAAAATCATTCCTGCCATCACCATTGGGCGAAAACGCAGTTGGGACATAGATGCCCGCAGCTACTTTAAATACCTTCACGTTAATACTATCATAATCAAAACAACCGAAAGGATCGCTCACTTTTACAATGTATTGAATATCGTTTTGTGGCAACGAAACGGGATTGGCAATGCCAATATTATTAAGCCATCGTGCTGGCGCCCAAAGGTAATTGCTGCCGCCGCTTCCATTCAATTGTAAAGGCTGGTCCAGCACTACAGTGGTATCTGCCGGCCCGGCATTGGCATTTACCCTTGTAACAGTAACAAGTATTGAACTGGTAACGGTTTTTGGGCAGCCCAATGTATCCACTACGGTTACTGTATAACGAATATCACTGGACGGCTTTACTGAAATTGCATTGGCGATTAGCCGGTTGTTTAAAAAAGTAGCCGGGCTCCAGGAATAAAAGCTACCGCCGGTAGCAAGTAATTGCGCCGATGTTCCAAAACAAATGGTTGTATCCGCACCCGCTCCTGCTCCTGGATAAGGTACTACCGATATGGTAATGTCGTCCTGCGCAATACATTTACCAATATTGCCCGTAGCACGGTAAGTGGTGCTGGTTAACGGTTTTGCTACAGGATTTTTTAATGACGGATCATTCAAACTACCAGCGGATGGATTCTCCGTCCAGGTATAATGCAATGCATCGCCGGATAAAGGCAACACGATCGGGTCTGCCTGGCAAATGGTGGTATCATTGCCGCCCCTGATTGTTACGAACCGTTTTACATCCACAAAAACCGAATCGGTACCTGCGCAACCATAAGGGTCAATAAGCCTGGCATAATACTTTGTCGGCACATCAGGGCTAACCAATGGTGAAGCTGAGTTGAGATTATTGATATTATAATTCGGGCTCCATATAACTGTTCCAATACCAGCGGCATTTAATTGCAGGGTATCAGTGATACAGATCAGGGTATCGTTGGTCATTGTCAATGCCGGCTTATTGGTTACTAAAATAATTTTAGACACGCTGCCTTTACATCCCATATTGTTGGCAACGGTTAATGATACCGTATAGTTTGCTTCTGTAGCATAATTATGCGCCGGGTTTTGTAATGAAGACAAGTTGATGGCGGAAGATCCATCCCCAAAGTTCCATTGCCACGAATTTACA
Source organism: Ferruginibacter sp. (assembly GCA_031416575.1). Taxonomy (GTDB): domain Bacteria; phylum Bacteroidota; class Bacteroidia; order Chitinophagales; family Chitinophagaceae; genus Ferruginibacter. The sequence goes on along the minus strand of JANOTW010000803.1, from coordinate 2,360 downwards.
AACCCGTAAGTGGTGGTGGTTGCGTCCATAAAACGGATAGGCGTGTTTTTGCATTGGCCCTGCACGGAAAAATCAGGTGCGAAAACGGGATAAACCTTTACAATTGAATATGCGGAATCGGAACAGGGAAGATTTCTGTTTACCACTAATTTTAAAATATAGGTGCCGGTATCAGGAAAGGTAAATGATGGGCTGGCATTATTGGAAGTATCACTGGAAACACCGGCTACGCCAAAATCCCAGTAAAATGTTTTTATAGTGCCCCCGGTGGCTTTGTTACTGAATGATTTGGTAAACCCGTCGCAACTGAAATATTCAGGTTCTAAAAGCGCCTGGGTCAATGAACAGTCGGCTACACTTACATGCAATGATTTTTGCACCGAAGATTTTATGAAGTTGGTTCCTCTTTTATATTCTATTACCGTGCAGGTAACTACATAAGTACCCTGGGCTGAAGGGGCGATACCACTTACAATGCCCGTAACAGGGTTGATGGCAACACCCTTTCCCAAAGGTTCGCTACCCGAAAACGGCACCTGGTAACTTACATAAGTAAACGGGGGAGGATCGGAAAGCCCGTTACATTGTGCGCCATTTCCCCTGGAAGCAAAATAAGCATTGGAAAATGAATAGGCAAGTGAATCCCCGTCCACATCAGTTGCGCTAAAATCAAAAGTAAAAAAATTGTCCTTGCAAATGATGGCGGTATCGTGCTGCGAAAACAAAGCGCTTGAATTTTGAAATGCCAGCGGGTCATTACCATTTGTTCCGGGGATTCTAACCGTCCAGGTATCACCGGATGAACTGGACCCCGGCTGAAGATTGATAATATTGGCAATGCGGCAACAACGCTGGTAAGAGACCACATATCCATCCACGGTTACCGGAAGCTCCCTGGTAAATTCATAAGTCGCGATCTTGTAACAAATATTGGGTATATCATTGGTACAAGGGTGGCATTGCTGACTGGTACAATTTTGAATATCAACAACAGCATTATTAGGCACATTCACGGTTTGGTACAAGGAATTGGCACCCGCGTTGAAAATGGAAATATTTACATCAGGGCACCACTGGTTTGTATTCAGCATGCATTCGGTGTATATTTTAAGCGTGATGATATATGTGGCAGTGTTGGCGGTAGAGCCGGGCCCCGCATACTTGTAATATATCCATCCTCCCTTGGTATGATTTGCAAAAGAAGTAAATCCAACGCCGATAAAACAAAAGGTGATGAGGAGATATTTCATTGAAGAATATTTAATCCTAAGGAAAACCTGGAATTTCCGCTCCAAAAAACGTAATAGTAAGGTAATGCATTTCGCTATTTAAACGGCAAAATTATATTTCGGGTTGCCCTTTCCGGAAGTAAAGATTAAACATACCGCAATTCACGCTTAATTGATTAAACCGCACGAAAAGTAAGGCATGGTGTTGGGTTTTTTGGGAGCCAGGTGAAATTGCTTCTATTATTTTGCGCAGTATTGTGTGGGGCCATTCTTCTATACAACCATTCTTTTTTTTGTCCGGGCAGAAGAATTTCATGGCAACATCGTTGCATTGATAATCCCGATAGCTTATGCGTATCGGGACAGTCTATCCCGATAGAGAAGCGTATCGGGACCCTTCTATACAACCATATTTTTTTTGTTGTCCGGGCTGAAGAATTTCATGGCATCATCGTTGCGTCGCACTCGTGTACTGAATAACATTGGGGAACTTTAATTGTGTTTTATGTTAGAAGCTTCAAATTTCTTCGTCCGCCGCGGTGGACATAATATCGGTAGCCAGAAAAAAAATATGGGATTAGGTGAATTATTCGAAAAGACCCTGTGGTACTTACTTTCGCTTTTGAATTCGTTGCTTTTGCCTCCCCAGCCGGCGGGCTGCGTAACTGCAACGCCGCTGCTTTTGCTTCTTTCAAAAAATAAGCTTCGCATTTTTTGAATCCCGGCAAGCCGGGACCGAACCAAAAGAGGCGGCTTATGCAGTTACTGATTTTAACTCGTACCAAAATTCAAAGATCAAAATGATACTGGTACCACCTTTGCGAATTAAACACCTAATCCTAAAAAAATAAGTTCATAGTCCGCCAGTTGGCGGACGTGATAACATTCCAAGGGTTTTTATATTTTCCACTGTCTCTAAATTCTTTATATCACGTCCCTACGAGACTTTTTGAAATTTTAAATCTGTTTTCTACCAATATCTCGTCCGCCGCGGCGGACTATAAAGGAAACCTGTTTATTGTTGTAATGAGCGAAACATAAACCGCTGTTTATTTGAGTACTCTTGTACTGAATACCATTGGGGAGTTTTAATTGCGTTATGCCGGGCGGTTCATAAGGCCTTCCTTATTC
>JANOTW010000802.1:0-5813 GCA_031416575.1 Ferruginibacter sp. | reverse complement strand
GAAATTCTCCGGCACTAATTTATCATCCGGTATCACCACCCCATATTTCCGTTCAATAAAAAGTATGATCTCAACAATAGAAAACGAATCTATTCCTGCATCCTGCAATTCCGTAGTGGCATCAATGGTAACTTCCCCCGCCAACAGGTTTTGTTCGATATATTTTTTTATATCCCCGATAATTGTTTCCCCGTCCATAGTTTATATAGTTCGTTTTATACGGTTCGCCACTGATGCGATAAAAAGGGCGGCTATTCCAAATACCATTAGTTTCGAGGCATTTATTAAAATAGCGCCTGCTTCAGCTCCCCTTAAAAATAGTTTATAAAATCCTTCCAGTGACCAGTTTAACGGCGAAAACGCACTTATATTTCGCATTACCTCCGGCATTATGTAAGTGGGTACCCACACGCCGCCCAATGCCGACAGCAATAGAATAGAAAGCGAACCCATTATAGCTCCCTGTTGTTCGGTGGAAGCAAGCGTGCCTACCAGTACTCCATAACCCGTAGCTGCAAAGGCTGTGGCAAGGGTTAATATAAAAACGCCCATGAAACTATTTCCCAGAGCCAATATTGGTAAACCCAACATCGGTAAAAAAAGAAGGCCCACTGAAAGCATGAGTAAAAACTGGATCAGGCAAACGATCACATACACAATGATCTTTCCTGAGACCAACAATAAATATGATCCCGGCATGGTGTGTAAACGAAAAACGCTTCCCTCGTTTTTTTCCTTCATGATACTGCCCGAAAGCGGGACCACGATAAAAAACATGGCGAAGATCGTCCAGGCTGGCACGTTATGCTGCACCGCATCGGGAACTAATTTATCGCCCGTTTTGGATGCATAAATTTCATTGTACCGTATGATCTGCGTGGATGCGAAAACATGTTTGGGGCCGGTTGATTTATCGGGGATTATCCCGGCAACCTGTTCGGAAAATGTTTGAAACATGATCTTTGTTTTTACTTCTGAAATGAATTCCCGCAGATTGCTGGTGATGGAAGTAAGAAAAGACTTTGTTGTAACCGGGTCAATCAATATTTTTATTTCTACCGTATCGGCATTAGTTAACATGTTTTTATTAACCGCTGAATCCGGCTCCATTGTTTCATTCACCAATCGAGTTACATTCCTCCTGATAGCATCCGTAGCGCCGTATGGAATAACAATGCCCACCATAAATCTTCCTTCGGCAACCGCTTGTTTAGCCAGTTCAAATGTTGCAGGCTTACCATCAATGGAATCGTAAAAAGAACAGAGGTCATTGTTTCTTAAACCCTGCTCTATCAATATGCCCAATGAATCCTTATCACCGTTAACAAAAACAATGGGAATGCCTTTTTCATTCAATGTTTTAAAAGCCGCATCCTGTATCAGGGTCATTACAAAAATAAGGATCATCGGCATAATGAACAGGATAGCCAAGCCCAGCCGGTCTCTAAACAGCAGTAAGGTTTCTTTTTTAACGGAGGCGAATAGCTTGCTGATCATTAATCCCTTTGTTTTCTTTTTGTCAGGTTTAAAAAAACGGTTTCCAGGTTGGTGCATCCCGGGTATTGGGCTATGAGTTCAACCGGCGGGCCCTGCGTTAAAATTATTCCATCATCAATAATGGAAACGGTGGTACAAAAGTCTTCGGCTTCTTCCATGTGGTGCGAAGTATAAATAATAGTGGTACCTTCTTTATTGATTTCTTTCAGTTGTTCAATGATCACATTTCGGGTTTGCACATCCACACCAACGGTGGGTTCGTCGAGGAATAAGATTTTGGGCTTATGCAGTATGCCCGCAATTAAGTTTACCCTTCGTTTCATCCCGCCCGAATAGGTAGCAATCCGTTTACCGGCAGCATCCGTTAACCCTAATTTTTGTAACCACATATCTATCCTGTTGCTCAGTTCCTTGCCCTTTAGGCCATACATGTGACCGAAAAAATCCAGGTTTTCACGGGCCGACAGGGTAGGGTAGAGCGCAATATCCTGTGGAACGATCCCAATGATTTGTTTGATAGCTGATATATGGCCGGATAAAATTTTTCCATCAATGATCACCTGGCCGCCGGAAGGAGGATACAAACCGCAAAGCATGGAAATAGTAGTTGTTTTGCCAGCGCCATTTGGGCCGAGTAAGCCAAATATTTCATTCCTGCTGATGGAAAATGAAATGCCTTTTACCGTGGCTTCTGCAGCATGCTTGAATGTTTTGGTTAAATTTTGAATCTCTATAATGGCAGCTTCATTCATCGGTTGTCAGGGAAAATTAAGGTAATGCAGGGTAATGTTTAATAATAAGGCTATCTATGCTGTTTGTTGTTTGATTGGATAAAAAAAAATATGAGCCTCTTCAAAAATAAACTAAATATGCTGCTAACAGACATATTTATTTAATCAGCCCCGTTGTAATTTTAGCAGATAGCAAACACAGTGGAATGCTTGGCCCCGGATGAACGCTGCCACCACAGAAATAAAGATTCTTTATCTCTTTTGAAAAATTCGGATGCCGCAAAAATGCGGCGAATTTATTATTGCTGCTGTTTCCATAAATGGCGCCAAAGGCACTGGAGGTACGGATTTCTATCCCCCTGGGGTCTAATACCATTTCCGTTTCAATTAAAGGCGCTATATCTGTTTTCAACAGCCTGTTTAATTTTTGTATGATATTTCGCCTTGCTTCATTGATTAGCTGGTTCCAATCCTGGCCGCAATTATTGGGTACGTTTATAAATGTAAACCAGTTTTCGCAGCCAGGCGGTGCATCTGTTGGCGTATGTTTACTGGTTATGTTCAGGTAAATGGTAGGGTCGGGGCAGATTGTTTTTTTTGAGAAAATAGCATCAAACTCTTCCTGGTAATTTTTGCTGAAAAAGATATTATGAAGGCCCAGTTGCTTGAATGCCGTTTTAATACCCCAGTAAAAAATAATGCCTGAACTTGACTTTGGCTGGTTCAATATTTTCATCGGCTTTTTTACTGCGGGCATCAGTATTTGATAACTGTTATAAATATCCATATTGCTAATCACTACATCGGAATTTAGTACGCCTTCATCCGTTCTTATGCCAGTCGCCTTTTTGTTTTTTATCTTGATTTCACGGACAGGCTTGGAGAAATGAAATTGTACCCCAATATCCTTCGCCAACTGAACCAACGATGAAGTGATGCTGTACATTCCCCCTGCGGGGTAATAAGCCCCTTTTATAATTTCTACAAATGGTATTACATTTAAAGTAGCAGGAGAGCGGTAGGGGCTCGATCCATTGTAAGTGGCATAACGGTTGAATATTTGCACCAGCCTTGGATCTTTAAACGCTTTTTTATTTGCGTTGTTCATGGTATCAAAAGCGCCTATCTTTCCAAAGTTCCATAATCCCTTTACAACCGGGCGGGTAAAATAATTTTTGAGCTTGTGTAATGAGTTATGCAAAAACACTTCAGCGGTTAAATTGTAGATCAGTTCTGTTTTATCCAGGTATTTTAAAATGTCCGCTTTATCATCTAATGTTTTATCAGCCATTTCAGCGGCAAATTGTTCTTTGCCTTCAAATGCATCCAGCACTGTTCCATCTTCAAAAAAATAATGATACACCGGATTTAGTGAACTATAATTAAAAAAGGCACGGGGATCTTTACCAGATAATTGAAACAACTCGTCCACATAAGCGGGCATGGTTAAAACAGAGGGCCCCAGGTCAAACCTATAACCCTTGCTGCTTTCGGTGGATAATTTTCCACCGGCAAAACTATTCGCTTCATATACATCAACCGAATAGCCTTTGTTACGCATACGGATAGCCGCTGCAATACCGGCAATGCCGGCTCCTATTACGGCGCATTTTTTATTGTTTTCTTTTATCATTGTAAATGGTTGCAAGGCTATTGGTAAACACGGCTTTTCGCCGGTAACAATTGAGATTGCGGTGGAAGATAAAGGATTTTATTTGTGTGTTCCTGAAAAAATATGGTTGTATAGAAGGGCGTTTAAATTGCGAATAAAGATGTCTGAACTATGATTTATAAGATTGATTTGATTGATTTGATTAATTTGATTAATTGTAATTTGATGATATGTGTGGTTGGCAATCCGGTCGTTCGTTCGTTCATCCGTAGAGACAAGGCAATGCCTTGTCTCTACGGTTCCCAAAATCATTTGAATCATAAAAATCATAAAAATCATAGTTCAGACAACCAATGCTGAATAGTGATAAAAGGTATAAGAGTACCCAAAATAAACCGCTGCTGATGTTTCGCTAACATAACGTGGGAAAAGATCCCCAATGGTATGCCGTAAAAGTGTGCGACGCAACAATGCTTAATCAGGGTTCAATTGCCTGGACAAAAAAATTAAAAAAGCATGCACTTAAGTCTGCGACAGGTAGGCAGTTCTGACTTAATCCTTAGTACTTCTGTATCAGGTTGAGCAGTTTCCTGTCAAGCTTATACCCGTTCCAATCTTCATACGCAACATCAGCCCGTCCGGAATTAAGTATCCCAAAATCACCAATAAATTCCCAAAGTGCAAAACCAATTTTATTGGATGAAAGTATATCCAAAAAATCATTGAACCATGCAAGGAATACTTCATGCGGTGTTTTATTCCAGCAGCCACATTCGCCACAATGAACACCAACACCTTTGTTCACCATCTCTATCCATGGCTTATAATAATTCTCTATCATTTCCCTGTTTAAATTTTGATTGCCTACCTGCCCCGGATACTTAGGCATTGGCAAATGTTCGGGATCTTTGTTGGCCCATGGAGCTTTGTAATGTGATATAGCATGGGGAAAATATCCGCGGCAACTTTGTGCAATATTCAAATCAGCTATTTCAGGAATAGGATTGTTTCCAACGTTATTTCCATCGGCAATAACAAGATGATGTTTGTTCTCTTTTCGTATAGCTTCAGAAGCGGCCTTTGCAACTTTGCGATATACGTCTCCCGGCACTGCACTGCTTTTTGATAGCTGATTGTTCATGTCCTCACGCATGCTTGGCTCGTTCAGCAAATCAAAGCTTATCTTTTTTGAAGACACATTTTTGTAACGCTTAGCCCACATGTTCCAGTGAAAGTAAAAGGCATCTTGTGCAGCCTGGTCTTTCCACAGGTTATAGGGTTCGTTGAAGCCCGCATTAATGCAATAACCGGGAGCACGATGCAGGTTAAGACTTACATGCAGGTTATTCTTATGAGCCATCTGGATAAGGTTATCTATACGATCCGCGGCGGCATTATCAATCTGGTAAACTTCTTCAGGAGTGATGTTTTTACTACGATCGAACTTTACATAAAAAGGATAAGCAACAGGCAATCTAACAAAGTTAAACCCCCAGTCACGCATCCATTTCAGATGCTCGTCTTTTGTAAACCTTCATTGATCAGATGGATTAGGTGTATTGAAATCGGTAAGGTTAAAACCTTTCCAATAAGGAAGTTTGTTTTTGTCTTTATCGGCGGCAAATGCAGCTGTACCTAAACCAACAGATGCTGTGGCTAAGGCTGCATTTTTTATAAATGTTCTTCTGTCCAATGTAAGTCTCTTCATATAAAGTGGATGATGTTTTAATAAATTGTTTAGGTGATTATCAAATATTTAACCAGGTTATTTTATGTGTTGACTGGAAATGAAAAATCTATTTTGCATTTATGCTTATTGAAGCAGCATTCATTCCCTCTACTACCGCCTTTAACTTTATTTCGCCGGCAGATTTACCAGCCTTCACGATGACCAGGCATTTTCCCTGCCATGCTTTACGTTCAGGAGCCTGGTAACTTTCCAGGCTTCGTGGATTTGCATTGCCTACCCCTAC
>JANOTW010000801.1:0-6705 GCA_031416575.1 Ferruginibacter sp. | reverse complement strand
CGTAAGTCCACCGCGGCGGGTTAATAGTGAACACCAATTTATTGTTGCCGCAAATCCACAATATAAAAATATTCATGCTTACCGCCTTGGCAGAACTCAATTCTACTGCATATCATTGGGAATATTTGCCCAGGTTGTAATGAGCGAAACATCAGCCCCGGTTTATTTGGGTACGCTTGTACTGAATACCTTTGGGGGGCTTTACCCACGTTATTTGTAAAAAACATCAGTGGGCCTAAGTTCAGGGCAGGCACATTAAAATTTTAAAGCCTGAAAGGCTGACATGATTATAGAAACATAACGACCATAAAGTCTTTTAAACCCGCCGCGGCGGGGTGATTTAACGGTATAACTTCGGGGTTTAAGAAAATCAAGAATGATTCATTTCTATAATAATTACATCCCTTTGGGATTAAGTACATGCTTCTTTATTTAGAAATTGGTTTTTAATGTGTCTGACCCGGGCCTAAGTTGACAACCCTGTTTATTTTAATTATACTGCGCAAGGGATAAATTAGTGATATTTATTTTGCACAATCGCCAAATAAAATAAGCTCCCGAATTAATTTAAAACGTAATTAAAGATCCCCAATGGTATTAAGTACAAGAGGGCGATGCAAGGATGATCCACATAGCTTCACTGCCCGGACAAAAATTTTTCCTCACGTTTTTATCCCTTGTGCAGTGTAAAAGTTGTAAACTTTACTTTTGAATAAATAGCAGCACGGTTAATTTGCGAATGCCCTTTCATTTAGGAGGCGGGGTAAAGAGGCCTGAAGAAAACATGCCTTGATTTCAAAACCAGGATCACCAATTTCTTTTCTTTATTAAACTATTTCACATTAATAAATGCAATTTTATTTATTTTAAAGAAACAAAGCTGTTGTAGTTTTGTTACTTGAAAAATTACACGATAGGAGAATATCCAAAGAGTATAAACATTCGTTACGCTACATTTGCAGATTGTAAATAATTTAAACAGATTCATAAACCTTCAATAAAAATCATGAAAGCAGTTAATTCTTATGCAGCACAAAACGCCACCACTCCCCTGGCGCCTTTTAATTTTGAAAGAAGGGATGCAGGGCCCAATGATGTACAAATAGAGATCATGTATTGTGGTGTTTGTCATTCCGATATTCACCAGGTTCGTGACGAGTGGGGCGGTTCCATCTATCCAATGGTTCCCGGTCATGAAATAATTGGCCGCATCACCGGGGTGGGCGATGAGGTGAAAAACTTTAAAGTAGGTGAACTTGCAGGAGTAGGTTGTTTTGTAGATTCCTGCCGTACTTGTCCTAGTTGCCTGGCTAATGAAGAACAGTATTGCGATAACGGCATGACAGCCACTTACAATGGCCGTGATAAAGAAGGCAACCCTACATATGGCGGGTATTCTACGCAGATAGTGGTAGATGAAAAATACATTTTACACGTATCGGAAAAATTACCCATTGAAGGGGTAGCCCCTTTATTATGTGCCGGTATTACTACTTACTCCCCATTGCGTCATTGGAAAATCGGGGAAGGACATAAAGTAGCCGTGGTAGGATTAGGCGGCCTGGGGCACATGGCCGTAAAATTCGCGGCTTCCTTTGGCGCCGATGTTACTGTATTAAGTACTTCCAAATCAAAAGAGCAGGATGCGTTGAATTTGGGCGCACATCATTTTGCGGTAAGCAGCAACCCCGAAACAATGAACAAGCTAAAGGGGCATTTCGATTTTATTTTAAGTACCATTTCCGCACAGCACGATTACAACCAGTACCTGGATTTATTAACTTTAAATGGCACCATGGTAGTAGTAGGTGTTCCGCCACAACCATCTGTGGTACAGGCTTTCAGCCTTATCGGCAAGCGCCGGTCCTTAGCCGGGTCTTTAATTGGCGGCATCAAGGAAACCCAGGAAATGTTAGATTATTGTGCGGAACATAATATTGTATCCGATGTGGAAGTTATCAAAGCTTCCGAGATCAATACAGCATACGAAAGAATGTTGAAAGGGGATGTGCGGTACCGGTTTGTGATAGACATAGCCTCCCTGAAATAAAACGGATTTCATAATATTTTATCAGGGGTGGGAATAATTGCCCATCCCTTTTTTTATTGTTTTTAATAAATTGCTGCGGTTGATATGAAATATTTGAACAGAAACTCCTATTTTTGCTGCCCCTAACAGAAAAGTGCGGTATCCCGATTAGATCGGGAAAATGAATGAAAATAATATGGTGCGGTAGCTCAGTTGGTAGAGCAAAGGACTGAAAATCCTTGTGTCGCCGGTTCAATCCCGGCCCACACCACAAAAAGAATCAAGCAGTTACGGCAGAAATGGAGTGACTGCTTTTTTATTGGGTACAACTAAAACCAAGCCCTTCCATACACCCTATTAAACTGCCTTGGTGATGGCATACACCTGCCAATAGCTGTACAAGCTTTTCCTGATTCCATTTAAAGTCAGGCCATCCCTTTAATTGATAGATATAGATAGCCATTTAACGCATATAAAAGATCATTATTACAGGTTTTGCGGCGATTAAGCGTATTATTCGCCGCAATGATTTAGGGCTGGATATAAATGTATCCACTGGATTTCCACCAAAAAAAAAGCCGTGCAATTCAGAGAGTTGCATCGGCTTTACGAAATAATTGAGGAGTTATAAACTACAACTTTGTGGGCCCACCTGGGCTCGAACCAGGGACCACCTGATTATGAGTCAGGTGCTCTAACCAACTGAGCTATAGGCCCGTTCTTCAAACTATTTTGAAGAATGAGGATGCAAATATAATCAAAGGCAATCAATTTAACGCTTCATTAAAATATTTGCCGTTATTTTGCACCTTCAAGATTAAATATGAAGAAAATATTGTCCGTAGTTTTAGCAGTCGCATTAATAGGTACTGCTTTTGGTCAAAAGAAAAAAGACTGGAGTAAATTAAACATTGATCCTGCAGGCGACCATTTTATGATACAGCTTAGTAAAGATAACTGGAGCGGCACACCGGATAGTATAAAAAACAGGATGAAGGGTTTATCCCGTGGGCTTAATGTCGCTATCATGTTGAATAAACCTTTTAAAAGCGATCCACGCTGGAGTGTGGCACTGGGTTTGGGGATTAGCCACAGCAGTATCTTTTTTAAAAATACTTCCGTGGATGTAAAGGCATCCGGAACACTGCTTCCTTTCAGAAAACTGGATTCTACGGATCATTTTAAAAAGTATAAGTTAGCAACCACTTTTGCGGAAGTGCCCATTGAACTACGTTATACTTTTGACCCGGTAAACGAAAAGAAAAGCTTTAAAATAGCAGTCGGCGTTAAGGTAGGTACAATGCTAAATGCGCATACCAAAGGAAAAACACTACAAAATAAAAGTAACACCACCATTAATGGTTTTACTGAAAAAGAAAGTAAAAAATCATTTTTTAACGGAACCCGTTTGGCAGCTACGGCAAGAGTAGGTTTGGGAAATTTTTCACTGTTTGGGGCATATTCAATCACCTCATTTCTGAAAGATGTTGCCGGGCCATCCATACGGCCTTTTCAAATGGGCCTTTGTATTAGCGGGCTATAATGTTTACAATAAATATTAATATTCAATCCCGGCCTTTCGCCGGGATTTTTAGTTTTCAAACCTGTAACTTTGCAACTTATTTTACTTCATGAGCGACGAAATCAAACACGAGTGTGGCCTCGCCTTCATCCGCCTTCGCAAACCTTTCAGTTATTATCAGCAACAATATGGATCAGTATTGTACGGTCTCAATAAGTTGTATTTATTGATGGAAAAACAGCACAACCGCGGCCAGGATGGAGCGGGTATCGCTACTGTAAAACTGAATGTAGAGCCAGGTTATCCTTTTTTACACCGCCTCCGGAGCAGTGCCAATCAACCCATCGCCGATCTTTTTTTCCAGATAGGAAAAGAAATAGAAGAAATAGAAAAATACCAGCCCGATATTAAAAACCATCCCGGTTTGATGAAGGGCCATGTAAACTACCTGGGCGAATTGTTATTAGGCCATTTGCGCTATGGTACCCAGGGCAAAAACAATGTAGAGTTTTGCCATCCATTTATAAAAAGACATACCATACCTTCAAGAAACCTGGCTTTGGCGGGCAATTTCAATTTAGTAAATACGGAAGAATTATTTGGGCTAATCAATATTGACCCCGGCGTATTTCAGCGGCAAAGCGACCTTGCCGCCATGATGGAAGTATTGCATCATTTCCTCGTTAAAGCGGATGAGGCTTTTCCGGGTGAATTGGATATTGTGAAAGTGTTGAAAAAAGCAGTACCGCTTTTTGACGGTGGATTTAACTTCTGTGGATTAGTGGGAAACGGCAGTGCTTTTGTAATGAGGGATGCACATGGCATCCGGCCATCCTATTATTATGTAAATGATGACGTAATAGTTGCCGCCAGTGAAAGAGCAGCCATCAGAACCGCGTTTAATGTGGGCGAAAATGAAGTACAGGAACTGATGCCTGGATGCGCTTTATTGGTAAATGCGGATGGCAACTACCATATTGAGCAAATTGTGGAGGCCAAAGAACGAAAAGCCTGCAGTTTTGAACGCATTTATTTTAGCCGGGGCAGCGATGAAAAAATTTATAAGGAAAGAAAAGCGCTGGGCCGCTTTTTAAGTGAACCAGTTTTAAAAGCAATTGATTATGATTTAAGGAATACCATTTTTTCCTTTATCCCCAATACAGCGGAAACCGCCTTTTACGGCCTTTTAAAAGGAGCCGATGATTATCTTAAAAAAATTAAAGTAGAACGTATTTTAAGCTGGGGCAACGATTTTGATGAAGCCAAATTAACGGAAATGATTAGCCGGAAAATACGGTTTGAAAAAATCGCTATCAAAGATGTAAAGCTACGAACGTTTATAACGGAAGACAGCAGCAGGAACGAAATGGTGCAGCACGTTTACGATATCACCTATGGCACCGTGCGCAGGAATATTGATACCCTGGTAGTTATTGATGATTCCATTGTAAGAGGGACCACCTTAAGGGAAAGTATCATCCGGATGTTGGCGAGATTGGAACCCAAAAGAATTATTGTTGTTTCATCCGCTCCGCAGATACGCTATCCCGATTGCTATGGAATTGACATGAGTAAAATGGGGGATTTCATCGCCTTTAGGGCAGCCATTGAATTAATACATGAAACAAAACAGGAAAGTTTATTAGATGAGTTGTTAACAAGGTGTAAAGAACTGCAACGCAACAATCAACTGCATACGGAAAATGTAGTGAGAAAATTGTACAAATCATTTACTTTGGAGGAGATGTCGAATAAAATCGCACAACTGATCACTCCTAAAGAAATTACCATTCCTGTAAGTGTAATATACCAAACCATCGAAACTTTGCATTTGGCATGCCCTACCAATACCGGCGACTGGTATTTTACCGGAAACTATCCTACACCGGGCGGAAACCGCGTTTGTAATAAAGCCTTTATCAACTATATGGAAGGAAAGGATGTGAGAGGGTATTAGAAACTCTTTACAGATGAAGGAATAAAAATTGGCTTCATTTCGAATTTTTGCTAATTATTTGTTGACCAGCAGAACTACTGAGCGAAGTCGAAGTATAATGGAAGCATCGTTGTATCATCAATCCCGGGTAAGTTGTGTGTGCTGTATCGGGACTTCCTTGTACTTTTATATTTTCATGGCAGCATCCAAACGTTGTATTCTGCGATCTAATAATGCAACAATTTTAAATGCAATCAAAAAATTCAGTTCCATATAGTTGAAACGCTTGGATAATAATTTTACTTTTGTAAAATGAATGACATTAAGCAAAAATTGCCAGCAACTCCTTTGGAGGATGGAAGCAAAATACTCCTGATAGTACGCCATGCAAAAAGCAGTTGGGATGTTGGTACACTCAACGACTTTGAGCGGCCGCTGAACGACCGGGGCAAAAAGGATGCACCCATGATGGCGAAAAGATTGATCGATGAAAAAATACCGATTGACGCTTTTGTATCAAGCCCCGCCAAAAGAGCAAAAAAAACCGCTGAATTATTTTGTGAAACGTATGGTAAAACAGAAGATGCCATCGTGTACGTATCGATGCTATATAATGCCACTGCTGAAGATTTTTATGAAGTAGTGCAGCAACTGGATGATACTTTTCTTACGGTCGCGGTTTTTTCCCATAACCCCGGAATAACGGAATTTGTGAACACATTGACTGATGCTGAAAATATTGATAACATGCCTACCTGCGGCGTATATGCGATAAAGGTTCAATTAAACAAATGGGCGGATTTTAAAAAGGCTAAAAAAGAATTCCTCTTTTTTGATTATCCCAAACTTGCCTGAAAAATTTATCAGCGCTCCATGGCTCCCGCAACCTTATTACCTGTTTTTTTTATTTTAAAATCCCCCGCTTTTGTTTTTATTTTTGTCTCAGTGAACGCCACAATTTTTTGTTGCACGAACTGAGGTATTTCATGGCAGCATCGTTGTGTCATCCTTATCCCGAGTAAGGTTTGTGTGCTGCATCGGGACTCACTTGTGCCGCATACCATTGAGGAACTTTCCCTCCCGATGCATCGGGATATTTAGCGAAACAACACAAAATTTCATGTGGAACCTGGTATATTTTTGCGCTATTAAACAAAAAAAAAATCACTAATTTATCCCTTGCGAAGTATAACTTGCTGCAAATTTACTTCTATGGCA
>JANOTW010000800.1:0-9446 GCA_031416575.1 Ferruginibacter sp. | reverse complement strand
AAGAATGAGAGCGAGTCCAAGAAGAAAAACACTTAAAATTAGTCGTGATAAGTTGGGATAAGTCTGAAAGATTTTTCTCATTTGTTAGTTATCAGATAAGAATTCATTTGAAGCATGTTGTCATGGGCATTACACACAACGGAGCAATATACGCAATTATAAGCAATCGCAATTATTTTTATCTATTGAAAATCAAATGATTAGTGTATGCAATTTTAATTGTCGGTTGCGCCAATCTGCTACTACTCTATACCCCGTTTTTTCAAATATCATCTAACGGGCTTTTAATATTTACTAAATCTTTTCTTGCTGAATTCAAATATAGCTGTGTGGTAAGCATCCTAAAATGCCCGGGCAAGTCCTGTATATATTTAACATCTATCCCTTTTTCTATAAGGCAACTTTCCGTCCTTTAAAATAAATTGGGTTCATTTCAAAGCAGGCCGTTGGGGAAATCCCTCCCCGGGTGCAAAACGCAATTAAAGTTCCCCAATGGTATTCAGTACACGAGTGCGACGCAACGATGATGCCCATTGCTTCACTGCCCGGACAAAAATTTTCCTCACGTTTTTATCCCTTATGCAGTATAATAATAGTAAGGGGAAGACAATTAAATAGAACATGGGCAAGTATAAATCCCCCACTATCTTTGCAAAGGACGCGATACTTATTTTTAGTTTATATCACTTTGTAAGTAAGGCTGCTATAGTTTAACCGCATTAAGTATTTTTTACTGCCTAACACTTCTTTAGGTTACTGCTACAATTAAATGCACCCCTAAACTTATTTACTGTTTTTTTATTTAAATACCATCACCGTTTTGCCCGTTTTTAATAATTTCATTCTTTTAAAATATATCATGAAGAAAAAAATAGTAAGGCCAGATGTGCGGAAACCAGGATCATTAAGAAGAAATGTAATCATCATCACAAGTTTATTAATCCTCTTACTTTCCATACTTTACCTTACTAATAAAAAACCTTACAATTCATTGGACGGGCCTTCCTCCGGGTCCTATGCCCAGGGAAAGGCATTGACATTGAAACACTGCCAGTCGTGCCATATACTGCCCGATCCTGGCCTGCTTGATAAAGACAACTGGAAAAAATTATTACCCGAAATGGGGGTAAGCCTTGGCATACATTCACCAGAAATAAAAATACCGGAAGAAGATCGCAGCTTTTATCCTGCACATCCTGCAATGGATGCGGCTGAATGGCAAAGCATACTGGATTATTATAATGCAGCGGCGCCTACTTCTCTTCCTTTGCAAAACAAACCTGTTGCCCCAAAACAAGGCTTGTCTTTTTTTGCTCCACTGCTGCCACCCGAAATATTCTTCAGGCCTAATACCCTGGTTACTTGTGTAAGAATGGACAACTCGGTAAAGCCGGGGCGATTGTTTGTTTACGATGCTATTTCACATCAATTATTTCTCTTTAACCAATACGGCCTGATGGATTCAATTTATACGGACGATGCCATTATCGATATCCGTTTTTATGATAATGAAGTATTCGCCTGTAGCATTGGCAAGTCGTTAACCATAGGAACAAGCGCCAATACATTTGGAAAGGTATTTCCAATAGCAGTAAGCAAAGCGGGAAAGTTGCAAATAAAACCAACATTATTTAAAGGCCTTGCACGGCCTGTGCAAGTGGTACCAACAGATATGAATGGTGATGGACGAACTGATTTTTTATTATGCGAATTTGGCAGTTTGCGTGGGTCTTTATCATGGATGGAAAATAAAGGTGCCGGCAGGTACCAACAACATATTATCCGTAATATGCCCGGTAGTGTAAATGTTTATGTGAAACAAAACAAGCAAACGAAACAAAAAGATTTATGGGCGCTGTTTGCACA
Source organism: Ferruginibacter sp. (assembly GCA_031416575.1). GTDB lineage: Bacteria > Bacteroidota > Bacteroidia > Chitinophagales > Chitinophagaceae > Ferruginibacter. Next base: position 7,580 of record JANOTW010000800.1, on the reverse strand, counting down.
AGGTGAAGAAGGCGTCTTCCATTTCACGAACAAAGGAAATGGAACGTTTGATGTAAACCAGGCCCTTCGGTTTCCACCCACGTATGGTTCTACCTCATTTGAAATGGCGGATGTAAATAAAGATGGCTTTGAAGATATTATTTATACCTGTGGAGATAATGGCGACATAACAGGCATACTAAAACCATATCATGGTGTATATGTTTTTACAAATGATGGAAAGAATAACTTTCAACAAAAATTCTTTTATCCTATGCATGGTTGTTACAGGGTAATGGCGCAGGACTTTATGAATACGGGAAACATGGACCTGGCTGCGATAGCTTATTTTACAGATCCGGGCCGGCCTGAAACTTTTGTGTATTTGAAGAATGAAGGCAACCTTCATTTTACTCCTTATGGCCCTCCGAGAGAAATAAATTTTGAAAGTGTATTAACAATGGATGCCGGCGATTTTAATGGCGATGGAAAACAAGACATCATCATTGGGAATGCGCTAAACGACCCAGGCAACCGGGTAAAAGGTTCTCCTTTTGCAATTTTAGCTAACAAAGGGAACGAATAAAGTTCCAGCGTGTTTGCTTACCCTTTGTTGTATAAAGCACAATTATCGTTTAAAATCATTGATTGTTTTTAAAATGAATATTAATGGGCCTGTATTGTATGCTACATTCCAAAATATACCATCATAGTGTACTATCAACAGCCTCTGTATTATACTCATAAAATTATTGGGAGAGATTTTTTTCATTTGCTGATGCTACAGAAGCTAAATTTCAACTCTGGGTAAAAAGTTTTATTCTTCTTACCATTTGAGGCCTTGGGTATTCCGGTAACGGATTATTTATATCCAGATCGCCCGCCCATTTTGTCATTAACGGAGCTTTCTTTATTGACCAGTCCTGCGAATTCAACACGGTACCCGCCAGAAGAATGGAGAGCAGGCAACAGGCCTTTAAAAATTTGGATGCATGTTTGTTCATCGGTTTAATTGCGCTTAATTATAAAGTCGGTTATGTTTTCAATCTCTTTATTTGTAAGCGCACCTTCCCAGGCGGGCATTCCTTTTTCAATAATCCCATTGCGGATGCTTTTAATAATATCCTGCCTGCCGGAGCCGTATTCCCATTTATCATCCAGCATGCTTTTAGCCCGTTCCGTTCCTTCGAGATTTTGACCATGACAGCTTGCACATAATTCAATATAAGTATTCGCTGTTGTTTTTTTACGGGAAGATTTAACTGCGGCGGCTCCGCTATTTGACTGTGCCTGCATGTTATTTCCTGCTTTTGATGGCCTCATTCTAAGGATCATATCGTAACCATCTTTAGGCTTTCCTTCCGGGGGATCATTTTGCGAAGTTGAAAAATAAATATAACCTTCCTTACTTATGGTTATTGCCCTGATACGGCCATATTGATGCTGCAATAATTTTTCCTGAGCGATAATTTTTTGTTCATCAATTTTAAAACTCATGATTGATTCTCCCCGAAGGCAGGCTACCAGTAATCTTCCTTTTAAATCAGGAAACGCACCGCCATTATAAAACACTGCTTCCGAAGGCCCGATGGATGGAGTAAATTCCATCAGCGGTGCGATCATATTTTCTTTTATTTCCTGGTGGTGAATAACCGGCCATCCGTAATTCATTCCTTTTTTAACCAGGTTTATCTCATCACCACCCGAAGGCCCATGTTCAGAATTGTACAGATCGCCCGTTGATGTTTCAAAATCTATGCCCTGTGTATTGCGGTGGCCATAAGTCCATATCTCTTTACGGGCCGTATCGTTTTTTATAAATGGATTATCGCCGGGTATGCTCCCATCATCATTCACCCGAAGGATCTTACCATTCAATGATTTTAAATCCTGTGCAAGTATTGGCCTGTCCGCATCACCTGTTGTAATATATAGTTTCGAATCGGGCCCAAATTTTAGCCGGCAACCCGTATGATTGGGGCTGGCATTAATGCCATCTATGATAACAGCGGGCCCAATTAAAGTATCCTGATGAAACCGGTAACGTACCACACGAAGAAACGCCTTTTGATCATTACGGTAATTGTATGATATATATACGTACTTGTTTTTTTCAAAACCAGGATGCAGGCATAAGCCCAGTAAACCCATTTTTTTTGTTGTGTCAGTTTGGCTAACAATCAACACAGGTTTTGGGATAAGCTGATCTTTACGTAACAGCCTTACTTTACCATTTCGTTCAGTAAATAACAATGTTTCCTTATCAATAAAAACCATTGACCAGGGAACTGTTAAACCAGTTACCAGTGTATCAATAATAAAATCATCCGGCATTTGTTTATGCTGCCTGCCGGGTATATTAATAAAAGCGACTAAGCCCGTTAATACAATTATCAATAAAGCAAAAGAGGATAATAGTTTTCTCATACTTTTTATTTATTCGCCCCTGGGGCTGTTGTTCAAAAAAGTGATTTTTACTTTTTCATACATCCGGCTGAAGTGCAATTTCGATACAACAATACTTTTTTTTGTTGTCCGGGCAGAAGTTTTTCAAATAAACATTGTTGCGTCGCCCTCGTGTACTGAATACCATTGGGGATCTTTAATTGCGTTTTATTGGCAATACATAATTGTTGTTACCCAAGCCTTATTTATTTCCTGAAAGAAAATATCTAAAGTCACTATTTTATCCCTTGCAAAATATAGTATAATGGCATTGTTGAAATTTAAAATAATTTTTAAATGATCGCTAAAATACTATTGTTGTTTTATAACAACAGGCCATCCATTTTTATAAACAATCCGGTTAATTAACATTACCCTCCTTGTATTACCATTTTTTTCAGGAAGCATGTTTCTACCGATGGCATGAAAGGCGATCCACTTATTCCCCTTGCCATCAGAAAAAATTGAATTGTGGCCCGGTGCCAGCCATGCTTTATCCTGCTCAAGAATAACACTGCTGCCAGAACCATTTTTTTCACCCAAACGCTCATAAGGGCCATACGCATTTTCAGCTCTCGCCACCATTACAGCATAATGTGCATTATTCCCACAACAATTATCACCTGAATAATACAAATAATATTTACCATCCTGGTAATCCACCCAGGCACCTTCTAACAGTATCGTGTACGCTTTTTCTTTTCCCGGCCACACAACAGGCGTACGAGCAGTGCCTGGCTTAAAATCTTTCCAATCATCCGTAAGCTCCTGCACTTTGATTGGTTGAAAACCAGAACCCCAGTATAATAATTTCTTCCCGGTTGCAGGATCAACAAAAGCCATCGGATCAATATTTATAAAACCAGCTCCACAAATAAGCGGCGAGCCTTTATCAATAAAAGGACCAGTGGGCGTATCAGCAAAAGCAACACCCATACATTTTCCGAGCGAAGTATCATTCGTGGCGGAGGAAAAGAACATGATATACTTTTTTATAGCGGAATCGTACAATACATGCGGCGCCCAAAAACTGGAAGTCTTATCTGCCCATACAGGTTTTTGAGGTAATGCATCGCCTTCTGTTTTCCAATTAAACATATCATCAGAGGAAGCAACCTGCATATTAAACAATTTGCCCATCACTTTGCCCTGTGTTGCATAAGCATAGTACTTGCCATTAGCAATCCTGATAACTGTTGGGTCTGCAAAATCCTTATTTAAAACAGGGTTATGCCAGTTCTTGTTAATGTGCCTTGCCTTTGAATACAGTTGTTGTGCATCCGCAATTCCCATACAAACAATTGAAAGCACGGCCAACAAAAAACGGCCTTGTTGCATCGTATTTCGAAAACTTATTTTTTGAAGGATATTTCCAAATTTCATGATGCGCTTAATTTTCATTACCCGAGGGCAATTTTAATATTTCACTCTCTTTAACCGGAATACCAAAATTGGGTGACCCATCTTTATTCCATGTAAACTTTTGGGCACGGGGCGTACGCCACTTACCACAGCCCTGGCCGGGTTTGCTGTTCGCATGATATAAAATCCAGTCTTCCTTTCCATCAGGAGACTTGAAAAAAGAATTATGGCCCGGGGCGTAAACGTTGTTTTCCGGACTTTGTTTAAAAACAGGCTGTAATGATTTTTTCCAGGAAGCGGGTTCCATCAGATCACTATCAGTTGATACCGTCAGCATTCCTAACGCATAAAAATCAGTCCAGCACCCACTCGCAGAATATACCAAAAACAACTTTTTCTTATATTTCAATATTTGCGGTCCTTCATTCACATTTACATGTGATACATCATTCGGATTATTTAAATCGCCCTGTGTTTCCCAATCCAGTTCAGGGCTCGAAATTTTCACTCGTTTTCCTGCTACTGTCCAGGGATTTTTCATTGCCGCGATATAAATATTTTGCTGGCCGTTTGTATCTCCTTCCCATCCGGACCAGGTTAAATACAGTTTTCCTTTATGTTCGTACACCGATCCGTCAATAGACCATTTATCATCCGGTGTAGTCAGCTTACCTTTCATCATCCATTCGCCTTGTAACGGATCGGTTGAACTGTTTTCCAAAACCCAAAGACGATGATCAACATTTTTACCACTATCCGCCGCGAAATAAATATACCATTTGCCCTGCAGGAAATGAATTTCCGGCGCCCACAACTCCCTGGAATATGGACCGGTTGCAGGTGGATTGAAAACGACTTTTTTTTCCGCTGTTTTTAACCCGGCAATGTTGTTGGTTTTCCAAAGTGTGATATTTTTGCCGGTTGTATTGGTATAGTAATAATAACCATCTTTATAAATACACCAGGGATCAGCGCCGCCAGGCAATAATGGATTGGTAAAAGTTTTTGACTGCTGGGCGTAGCTGTTTGTAACTAAAACAACTGCCATAATAATTACGTGAAACAGTAGCCGGGATATTTTTCTATTTGTCATTTTATTTCAAAATTTAAATTATACCCCGTAAGGGACAAAACAGTGAATTTTATTTGTTGGATAACCTAAAAGATGAACTGGTATTTTAATTTAAAACGCAATTAAAGATCCCCATGGGTATGCGATACAAGGTATGCCGTTAAGACGTTAAGACGTTTTTTTGGTTATTGATAACTATCTTCTTGTTGTACACATCAAACGCCTGAACGACTTAACGGCAATATTTAAAATTTATAACACAATTAAAGATCCCCAATGGTATGCGGTACACGAGTGCGACGCAACTATGATGCCCATTGCTTCACAGCCTGGACAAAAAAATTTATTCCCGGGCATATTGGGGCGTACCATTTTATTTCACCACCGGAAACGATGCGATCCTTAACCTTGCCGCACCCATTGGTATCAATTCTATCGGCTCTTCTTTTGTGGATACAGGTACAGGGCTTTGTGGTAATAAATCGCATAACCCATATTTATCCAATATCCATTCGGGAATAATTTTCCCTTTGGCTTTTAATACAAATGGTACCGCTTCCTGTGTAAAAGGAAAATTATTTTCGGGCCATGGTTTTTTTATGATTTCAAACTGGTCCTCTAATGGCTTCTCATTTAATACCAGGCCATAGTTCCATAAACTGGCAGGATAAATTTCATACGATGGCCATTGAGACTGATCCGTATTTTCTTGCCATTTTGAATCCCCGATGGCAGACTTTTTACTGTCCATCTGCTTGTAGGATTCATCAATTTTTAATGAAAAAGTGAGTGGCCCGTAATTGATGCTCACACTTCCTTTATTCTTATCCCAGGTATGTTTGTTTAATTTCATGGGCAATATCAATTCCACCACATCGCCCTGCTTCCATTGCTTTTCTATTCTTGCATACGATCCGGATTCAAAAGCCAATGCTTGAGCTACACCATTCAGCATCACTTTTGCATTGCCGCACCAATTGGGAATGCGTAAATACAAGGGAAAATTTACAGCGCCGGTTGTCTTGATTTCAATTTTTATATTTTCATCAAATGGATAATGGGTAGATTGTTTTAAAGTAACAAGGCTGCCTTTGCCGGTACCAACTTTCGCAGTTACCTCACTGCTGTTGTACAGGATGGCAGCAATGCCATTATCAGGAGTTGCCATCCACAAATGCTCTGCATAATAAGGCCATCCCTGCGCATGGTTGTGCTGGCAGCAACGGCTGCTGAATGGGTTCATCATTAAAAACGGGCCTTTATTCTGAATACCCGGCGCATGGTCCCTGCTATCGCTTACCACCATATTCGGGGCTGTTAAATATCTAAGGCCTTTAAAATCCGGCATTACCGCAGCGGGGTAAGTATTGAATGCTACATCTTCACAATTATCGGCCCACATAGGATCTCCGGTGATGGCGGTTAATATTTCATCGGATGCCATTTGCTCCACCATGCCACAGGTTTCAACCGCCTGCCTTGGATCATCAAAACCTTTGCGGGCATTTTCATCCGCACCAAACATTCCTCCCGGCACCTGTCCGTAAAGGTTACGTATCAAATAAAAATTATTGTACGTAGCATTCAAAAAGCTACTGTCTTTTGCCTGCATGTAATAAGTAGCCGGCTCTCTAAAACATTGTGCGATGTTTACATTATGCCAGTTGGGCAAATTATTTTTTTGCGACCAGTTGGCGGTGTTGCGGTGAATTTTATTGGCAAGGTCCAGTAACCATTTTTCATTGGTGCGGTTGTACAACCAATAGATGCTGTAAAGGTTATCTCCCCCACGGCTGTTCTCCCAATAAATCTTCAGTAGTTGATTATCGGGTACGGTTGATTGCCATTTAAAATATTTTGTCATAAATGGTATTACACGGGCATCGTTGCTATATTCATAATACGATTGCATGCACCAGAGCATAATCATATTGGGCCACAAATCGGGCGTATTACCTTTGTTATCCTGGTGTTCATTTTCTACAATACGCGGACCAAAATAACCATCCGGCTGCTGGCTTTCAAAAACTTTATTTAGCCACAATTTTGTTTTCGCGATAATTTTTTCATCCTTCAAAATATAGCCCAGATTGCCATAGCCTTTTAGCCAGTAAGGCACTTCTTCCCAGCCATGGTCGCCCTGGCCGTTACCACTAAACCAGGCATTGTTTTTTTTATCCAGCCAGGCGCTGATTTCTCCGAGCTTACCGGTTAAGCCATCGCGTTGCAGCTCCAGGTATTTTAAAATCCAGCCTTGTGGCTTTATGCTGCCTGCCGGTAATTTTATGAACGCAAGTGGCGCCAAAGGTTTTTTGTTACTGCTGTAAAATTTATTCAATTCTTTTGTGGCAGGGCGTTTAATGTTTGTTACACTTCCGGCGGCAGATTGGGCCCCTGCAAATTGTGTAGCTGATATGGCTATCAAAAAAGAAGAAATAAAAACAACATAATTTACTGGTCTCATATTATTTATTATTGATGGTATATTACTTTTTTACTTTTATTATTTTTTAGCTGTTGCCCGGGTGTTTTTTTTAGCGAAGGCGCCGTATCATTTATTATAGCCCTTTTATCATCCATACTTCTGTTGTATTCAACGAATATGCATTGGTGGAAGTAAGTGCAATTACTGTATTGTCATCCATCACACACAAAGAATTCCATAAGCCCTGTTTATTTAATGGCACATCAAAAGGAATTGTTTTTTGGGTAAAGTTTTTTC
>JANOTW010000799.1:0-9659 GCA_031416575.1 Ferruginibacter sp. | reverse complement strand
TATAAAGAATTTCGAGAAAGTGGAAAATTTTAAAAACCTTGGAATGTTATCCCGTCCGCCGCGGGGTGGACTATGAATATTTTTTTTCTGGCTACTGATATTATGTTCCTACGGGACGAAGAAATTTGATGTATCGAACATAAAACGCAATTAAAGACCCTCAATGGTATTAAGTACAAGAGGGCGATGCAACGATGTTGAGCAAGGAAATAAAGCTTGGACAAAAAATCCTGTATTTCGAAATCCCGATTTTTCGGGAATGACCATTGCTTCACTGCCTGGACAAAAAATCTTATTTATGTTTTTATCCGTTGTGTAGTATAAATAGGCGAAGCACAATCACTAACATCAGTACTGGAGGAAACAGGAAAGGCCAACAGGAAACAAACGAGGTTAATTTTTAATACCAGTCCTTAATGAAATTAAATGAAAGAATCAATTCTGTTAGCGGCGCCACTTATAAATTTGCTAAAAAGCCAGTCAATTATTTAAACAAAAATTTTTATAAGCTCTTAATAGTAAATTGCACCCAATTTTAAAATTCATGTGGAGTATTTGTAAAAAGGAACTACATCAATTTTTCAGTAATCTTACAGGTTACATTGCCATCATTTTATTTTTGCTGGTAAATGGCATTTTTTTGTTTGTGCTAAAAGACAGTAACCTTTTTGATTTTGGCTATGCCACACTGGATACTTTTTTTGAACTTGCCCCCTGGATACTGATTTTTTTAGTGCCTGCCATCACCATGCGGTCATTGTCGGAAGAGTTTAAAACCGGAACATTTGAAATTCTGCAAACCAGGCCACTCACTACATGGCAGATTGTTTCGGGAAAATATGTTTCTATTTTGCTGGTACTCCTTTTTGTAATAATACCCACCTTCATTTATATATTCACCATTAAAAACCTTAGTGCGGGAGGAGGTATAGATAGCGGGGGCATTACCGGAAGTTATATCGGCTTGTTTTTACTGGCAGCCGTATTTGCCGCTATAGGATTGTGTTGCAGTAGTTTTACCAATAATGCGGTGGTAGCGTTTTTGATTAGCGCCTTTGCCTGTTTGCTACTTTATTTTGGTTTCAACGCGGTTAGTAAACTGCCGGTATTCCAGGCTAAATGGGATTATTATATTGAAATGCTGGGTATCGATTTTCATTACCGGAGTGTAAGCAGGGGGCTGTTGGATAGCAGGGATATCATTTATTTTGGTAGCCTCATCGTATTGTTTCTTTTGATCACTATAAAAAACCTGCATAAGCGATAGGTAAACCATCCAATGAAATCAGTTATCAATAAAATATTCAACAGTAAAGTATGGTTTCCCCTTGTATTGGTATTGCTGGTTATAATTAACTGGCTGGCTGCTTTGTTTCATACCAGTATTGACTTTACCAATGAAAAAAGGTTCACCCTTTCCCGTTCCACCAAATCTGTTTTAAGAAATTTAGACAGCACTGTTGATATCACCGTTTTTCTAACCGGGGATATTAAATCGGAGTTTAAGAAACTTTCCAATAGCACGAAAGAACTGCTGGAAAATTTTAAAAATTTTGGCGGGAAGAATATTCAATATCATTTTGAGATTCCCGGTGAGGGGCTGGATGATTCCGCAAAGGCCAAAGTATTTGAATCATTGATAGCAATGGGCCTGCGGCCTACCAATCAAAAAGTGCAGGTAAAAGAAGGGGAAGGCAAAGATCAGCGGCAGGTATTTCCCGGGGCCATTGTAAAATATGGTGAGCGGTCCATTGCCATTGACCTGCTGCAGGGCCAGGTTCAAAAAAGTGTTTTTAATTCGGATGATATCCTGGATAAGCAATCTTTGAACAGTGCGGAAGCATTACTGGAATACAAATTCGCCAATGCGGTTCAAAAATTAACGCAAAAGCAGGTACCCGTGGTAGCCTATGCTTACGGCAATGGTGAGCCGCCTTATGGCTTCCTTCCGGTAAATGATGTTTTTGAAACCCTTGGCAGGAATTTTATTGTGGATACCATAAATGTAAGATCACAACCATTTATTCCCCGTGAATATGACGCGGTAGTAATTGTAAAGCCCGTGGATAAATTTACGGATGAAGATAAATTCAAGCTGGATCAGTATGTAATGAATGGCGGAAGCTTGCTGTTTTTTATAGATGTGTTGTATGCAGAAAGGGACAGCCTTCAAAATGGGGACCTGATAGCTTACGCACGGGACCTGAATTTGAATGACCTGTTATTCAGGTATGGCGTAAGAATAAACACCGACCTGATTGCGGACAAACATTGCGATGTAATTCCCGTAGAAGTAGGCAGTATAGGAGGGCAAAGCCAGAAGCAATTATTGCCCTGGCCTTATTCACCGTTATTGCAACCTGGTTCGGAAAATGCCATTGTAAAAAACCAGGCGGATGTGTTGGCTCAATTTGCAAACTCCATTGATACGGTTGAAGCTGCGGGCATCACCAAAACTATCCTGCTGGCAACATCCAATAATTCATATTCAATGGCAACTCCTGCAAGGGTTGAGTTGAACAGTTTGCAAACGCAGGAAGATGTAAGTAAGTACAATCGTAAAAATATTCCGGTAGCTGTTTTGCTGGAAGGGAAATTTTCTTCGCTTTATGCCAACAGGGCCAGCCAGGCACAGCTTGATACTTTAAAGAATTATGAACTTGAATTTATGAGGGAAAGTATAAATCCAGGCAAAGTAATTGTAGTAAGCGATGCGGATATTGTTATCAACCAGGTTTCAGATGCCATTGGCCCCTTACCCATGGGTACTAATAAATACACCAAAGTAGGTTATGCCAACAAGGATTTCTTTTTAACCTGTACCGAATACCTCGCTAATAAAAATAACATCCTGGATGCAAAAGCGAAAGATTATACCCTTCGCTTATTGGATGTAAGGAAGGTTGAAGGGGAACGTTCGTTGTGGCAAATAATAAACATACTTGTACCTATAGCGCTGGTCTGCTTATTTGCATTGATGTACCAGTGGCGGAGAAAAAGAAAATACACGATTAAATAATTTCGCCTTTGTGGAATAATGAACAGGAAGGGAAAATAATAAAATAAAAAATGAATAATAACTTACTGATATACCTTGTTTTTGGCGCCGTAATCGTTCTGGCCCTGGTGTTTGACCTGGGTTTGCTTAGTAAAAAAAATACCACCATCACCCTTAAAAATGCATTGGTGCAAACTATATTCTGGGTAGTTTTAGCATTGGTGTTTTGCGGGTTTATCTGGTTCGAAAATGGCCCGGAGGATGCGCTGCAGTACGTATCCGCTTACCTGTTGGAGTGGTCACTTTCCATTGATAACATTTTTGTTTTCATTATTATTTTTTCATTTTTCGGAGTAAAGGAAAATAATTATTCCAGGGTATTGTTACTGGGTATTTTAATGGCCATTGTTTTCAGGATACTCTTTATCGCAGTGGGCAGCGAGCTGGTTGCCAGGTTCGAATGGATCATGTACATCTTTGGTGTATTCCTGGTTTATACCGGTATTAAAATGTTTAGCAGCAGCGATGAGGAAGAGTTTAACCCTGAGTACAATTGGGCATTCAGGCTGATGAAAAAATATATGCGTACTACCAATGAAGAACCCAATGGCCGGTTTATTATAAAGAAAGAAAATAAAACTTATTTTACCACGCTGTCAATGGTTGTGATCATGCTTGGCCTGATAGATATTGTTTTCGCGGTAGATTCTATCCCGGCCGTTTTTTCAATCATACCCGACCCCAATAAAAAGCTATTGATCTATTCATCCAATATTTTCGCGGTATTGGGTTTAAGAAGTTTATTCTTTTTATTACGCGGTGCAGCCAGCAGGTTCGACTTTTTGCAACAGGGGATAGCCATCGTGCTGGTATTTATCGGGATAAAAATGCTGATAGTTCATTGGGTGCATATCCCGGTTTGGGTATCCCTGATGATGATCATTATTTGTATTACGGGTTCAATATTTTATTCCATACATCATGAGCGAAAAGGGGCGCCGGAAAATGTTGAAGGTTAATTTTTTTGCCGGGCAGTTTGGTCTTGTTTAAGCATAAATGGCGAATATGATTTTTTAATTTTTTCTTTGTTGATTATGACAAAAACAATTACTTCTATACAATCATATTATTTTGGTTACAGGCTGCCAGCCCTGCGGGGTATCATCGTTGTGTTATATTAATCCCTAACATCGGGACTCTTCTATACAACCATATTATTTGTCCGGGCTAAGAAGCTATGTGGAGCATCGTTGCATCGCCCTCTTGTACTGAATACCATTGGGGATCTTTACCCACGTTGTAAATTAAAGAAACATGCTTTCGTTATAGGATTGTACCGTTGCGTATAAACCGGCTTTTTTACCTGGGGATCAAGTGTGTTTATAGTTACAAAGAATTACGTTTATGAAACTATTGAAGTAACCGCTAAGGCAGCCTGAAAATTTATTTTTATAAAGCACAATCTTGAAATATTCAATTACACAAATAGAAAAAATTGTAAATGGCGGATTTTTATTAAATGAAAATTCGGCTGCTACCATTGTGCACCTGTTACTGGATAGCCGCAAACTCTTATTTCCCGCCACCTCCATTTTTTTTGCATTAAGCGGCCCAAGGCGAAATGGCAATTCATTCATCAAGGAATTGTACGGCAAAGGTGTCAGGAATTTTGTGGTTGGCGCAAGCATTGAAGCTGCGGAAATAGAAATGTATTCCGGTTCAAATTTTTTGCAGGTAAACGATGTTCAGCAGGCGCTCCAATTATTGGTTGCTTTTCACCGGTCGCAATTTAATATTCCTGTTATTGGCATTACCGGCAGCAACGGCAAAACCATTGTGAAAGAATGGCTGTATCAATTACTACAGGAAGATTACAATATCGTGCGCAATCCAAAAAGTTACAACTCGCAGATTGGTGTGCCACTCAGTGTATGGCAAATGAATGAAACGCATACGCTCGCAATTTTCGAAGCGGGAATATCGCAGCCAGATGAAATGCAGCGCCTGGAAAAAATTATTCGGCCCGGCATCGGCGTGTTTACCAATATAGGCGGTGCACACAGCGAAGGGTTTTTAAATATCCGCCAAAAAGTAAGTGAAAAACTGAAGTTATTCGTACATAGCGGTTTACTGATTTATGGCGCTGATGACCCTGATGTAAATAGTGGTGTAAATGACTTCGCTGATATTACAAGAAGCGGGGATGATTGTAAACTTTTTTCATGGAGCAGGAAAGGGGCTGCATCCTTACAAATTATTTCAATCGAAAAAAAGCAGGGCCATGCTATTATAACCGCTAACGATCATCTTTCAACTCACAACAACCAATCCATTTCCATCACCATTCCATTTACCGATGATGCATCTGTTCAAAATGCCATTACCTGCTGGTGTGTCTTATTACACTTGCGCATGGATGCTGTTATCATCCGTAAAAGGATGCTGCAGTTGCGCACTGTTGAAATGCGGCTCGAGTTAAAGCAGGGAATAAATAATTGTTCGGTAATAAATGATAGTTATAGCGCCGACATTAATTCATTGACAATCGCATTGGATTTTTTGGTACAGCAACAGCAGCATCCAAACCGCACTTTAATATTGAGTGATATTTTACAATCCGGCAAAAGCAGTACGGAATTGTATAAAGAAGTAGCAGCTATTTTACAACAAAAAAACGTCAATCGTTTTATAGGGATCGGCCCTGAAATATTCAGGTGCCAGGATGCTTTTAAAAACATTGCGCAAAGTTTTTTCTTCTCCTCCATCGCTGAATTTTTGCAGCAGTTTTATTCATTGCATTTTTACAATGAAACCATCTTATTGAAAGGGGCCAGGATATTCGAGTTTGAACAAATAAGCCATTTGCTGGAAAAGAAAGTACACCAGACGGTGTTGGAAATTAATTTGAATGCGGTAACGCATAACCTAAAGGAATACCAGCGATTATTAAAACCGGGTGTAAGGCTGATGGCGATGGTAAAGGCATTTAGCTATGGCAGTGGCGGGTTTGAAATCGCCAATCTCCTGCAGTTTCATAATGTAGATTACCTGGCGGTTGCTTATGCTGATGAAGGCGTTGAATTAAGGAGGGCGGGTATTAGGTTACCCATCCTGGTCTTGAATCCTGAAGAAGCAACCCTTGATGTACTGGTGCAGTACAATCTTGAACCGGAATTGTATTCCTTCGGCATTTTATCTTCATTTCAGCGATATTTACTGCGATCAGGGGTTAACAATTACCCGGTACATATCAAGTTGGATACGGGTATGCACCGGTTGGGTTTTGAAGCGAAAGAACTGCCTGCATTAAGTAAGTTATTGCAGGCGGCGGCTGTATTTAAAGTACAATCTGTTTTTTCGCACCTTGCCGGAAGTGATGAACCCGGGCTTGACGCATTTACCTGGCTACAGGCGGATGAATTCCTGAAAGGCTGCGAGGTATTGCAAAGTTCGTTGGGCTATTCATTTATCAGGCACATCGCTAATACATCCTCCATACACCGCCACCCGGATTTGCAGCTCGATATGGTACGGTTGGGTATTGGCTTATATGGGATAGACAATAGTGCGGATATGCAGAAGAAGCTTAAAAACGTGAGTACTTTAAAAACAACCATTTCACAAATAAAGCAGGTTGCAGCCGGACAAAGCGTGGGCTACAGCCGGAAAGGAATTGTTGTTAAAGATGCTATTATCGCTACCGTGCGTATAGGTTACGCAGACGGCTACCCGAGGGTTTTAAGCAATGGGGAAGGCAAAATGTGGGTGAATGGAAACCTGGCGCCTGTTATAGGAAACGTATGTATGGATATGACGATGCTGGATATAACCGGTAAGGATGTAAACGAAGGTGATGAAGTGATTGTATTCGGGGAACCTTTGCCGGTAAACGAACTGGCAACCTGGGCCAAAACCATACCTTATGAAATATTAACGGGTATATCGCAGCGGGTGAAGCGGGTGTATTATGAGGAATGAAATGATGTGGGGGTTAAAGTATATAAGGGTATATAAAGTAAATAAAGTAAATAAGGTAAATAAGGTAAATCGATTAAATAGATAGATGGCGTAAGATATAAGGTACAGGGTAGGAGTTAAAAGAAATAAAGGGAAAAGGGAAATTCTCCTAACACCAAATAGATTGTATTTTACGTACCAGCTCTTCCCAAAAACCCCGGTGCCTTATATACTCAATACTTTACAAACTCCATAAATTATCTAAATATCTTATGTACCTTATATACCTTATTTACTTTATAAACCTTATTTACCTTATTTACTATATATACCCGAATTACCCTAAACCTTTCACCTTCCACCTTTTACCTTATTCCATTATCTTTGCGGACTATTATGAAAGCACGACACGTTATACTTATTATTTTATTGGTGGTAGTGGCCGACCAGGCACTCAAAGTTTATATTAAAACCAATTTTTACCTGAACGAGTACCACAACATTTTGGGTACCTGGTTTCTTTTGCATTTTGTGGAAAATGAAGGCATGGCTTATGGCTGGAAGTTTGGCGGTGAAAGTGGTAAAATGATACTAACCCTATTCAGGCTGGGTGCAGTGATTTTTGGCGTTTGGTACCTGCGCAGCATTATTAAAAAAAAATACAACAGGGGTTTTATTGTTTGCGCCGCATTGATATTTGCCGGGGCATTGGGTAATTTAATTGACAGTATGTTTTACGGGCTCATATTTGAAGAAAGCATGCAAGGAACGTTTGTCGCGGCAAAGATATTCCCTGCCCATGGGTATGCAGGTTTCCTGCATGGTAAAGTAGTGGATATGCTTTATTTTCCCATAATCAGCGATGTTCATTTTCCCGCATGGGTACCCATTTGGGGAGGCGATGAGTTTGAGTTTTTTCGCCCAATTTTTAACCTGGCGGATGCTGCAATATCTACAGGGGTAATTACAATTTTAGTATTTCAAAAAAGATTTTTTAAGCACCATAACCCGCCCGAAAAGCATAACACAATTGAAACCGGAGCGGTAGTAAATGATGATGTGCAGGTGCAATAACCCCCTGTCCCTCAAAAGGGCAATGTCATCAAGTTAAGCTCCGGCGGTAGATTTCTGTTTATAGAAAACATAAAGGGTTGTCAAGGTAAGCCGACTGATGTTTTTTTACCACATTGCCTTTTTACAAACTACGTAGGTAAAGCCCCCCAATGGTATTCAGTACAAGAGGGCGATGCAACAATGTTCATTCAGGGATCTGAAGCCCGGACAAAAAAGAGCAAAAGCATGCACTATAATCTGCGAAAGGCAAGGGGCGCTACGTCTTTAACCAGTTCGAAATAGTGAATAATAAAAAAAAGAGGCACCTTTGCGGATACCTCTATTTTATTCAACAAAATATTGATCAATCGATCTTTCCCACCATATTGGCAGGGATCACCCATGCATCAAAATCTTCGGGAGTTACATAGCCCAGTTTTATCGCCATTTCTTTTAAAGTAGTTCCTTCCTTATGCGCCTTTTGCGCTATCTCCGCAGCTTTATAATAACCAATCTTGGTGTTGAGCGAAGTAACCAGCATCAAAGAATTATCCACGTGTTTTTTGATATTGGCTTCTATGGGTTGCAGGCCAATGGCACATTTATCATTAAACGAAACACAGCCATCCCCAATCAGTCTTGCGCTATGCAAAAAATTATAGATCATCACCGGTTTAAAAACGTTTAATTCAAAATGCCCCATACTGCCACCGATGCCGATGGTAACATCATTACCCATTACCTGTGCGGCTATCATGGTTAATGCTTCGCATTGGGTGGGGTTTACCTTGCCCGGCATGATTGATGAACCCGGTTCATTATCCGGGATAAAAATTTCGCCTATGCCCGACCGTGGACCGGAGGATAACATGCGGATATCATTGGCGATTTTCATTAAACTTACCGCTACGGTTTTTAATGCGCCATGTGTTTCCACAATTGCATCATGCGCCGCCAATGCTTCAAATTTATTTTCCGCCGTAATAAAAGGTAACCCGGTTAGTGTCGCGATATGCTTCGCCACATTTTCAGAATAGCCTTCCGGTGTATTGATGCCGGTGCCAACTGCAGTACCACCCAATGCCAGCTCGCTTAAATGGGCCAGTGTATTTTTAATCGCCTTTAGTCCATGATCCAATTGGGATACATAACCACTGAATTCCTGCCCGACCGTTAATGGCGTGGCATCCATAAAATGTGTACGGCCTATCTTCACCACCTTCATAAATGCTTTGCTCTTTTCAGCTAAGGTGCCCCGTAATTTTTCAATTCCCGGCAGTGTGGTTTCCATTAAAATTTTGTATGCCGCAATGTGCATGGCCGTAGGAAAAGTATCATTGCTGGATTGCGATTTATTGACATCATCATTGGGGTGTAAAAACTTTTCCTTGTCCTCCAGCTTACCGCCATTAATCACATGCCCGCGGTAAGCCACTACCTCATTTACGTTCATGTTGCTTTGGGTACCACTACCGGTTTGCCATACCACCAAAGGAAACCAGGGGTTTAATTTATCTTCCAGTATTTCATCGCACACTTTACCAATCAGGTCAGCTTTTTCTTTTGGTAAAACGCCTGCATCCAGGTTGGTTAACGCGGCGGCTTTTTTCAGGTAGGCAAAAGCTTTGATAATTTCTTTGGGCATTTTATT
>JANOTW010000798.1:0-1771 GCA_031416575.1 Ferruginibacter sp. | reverse complement strand
CACTATGGTTGTATTGAAACCGGCGTTATTATTAATGAATTTACTTGTTTCATTATTAAAAGAGATAGTCCGTACATTTCTTGAAATATTCGCACTCAAATTAATTTTCAATTTTTCAGTTACCCTATTGCCGCTAATTCTTGCGGACATCCGGTTGGATTTGCTGAAATCATCCATATTTATATTTCCGCTTACCCCAATATTATACACCCAAAAATTCCATTTGTCTTTTTTATTACTAAGCGAGTTTACTGCGGGTTCATCTTTTAAAACAGATGCGCTAATATTTATTTTTTGTGCTAAAGAAGTTTGAGCTATAAACCTAATTAATCCGATTTTTAAATAGCGTACCAGGTTGTCCCTGTATTCGGAATCGGTATCAACACTGTTTCTGTAAAATTTCAAAGTGTCTTCCATTCCTTTAAAATTTTCCCGCCCCGAAAAAAATAATTTTATTTCATTACCACCGGATCCCGTGGACTGCGAAGTGACCAGAATAAAAACATTTGCCAAAAAACGATCCGGAACAAAATCTATATAATTGATTTCCGTCTTGACATAACTCATAGGGCACCAGGCGTTACAATCTACAAATACTTTTACTTCGTCTTTTTTACTCACAATATTTTGAGCGTTTATAACTGAGGGGATTGAAAACATTATAGCAAAAATATAAAGAAGGAGTTTTCTCATTTATTTTGATTAGGGTTGAGTAAGGCTTAAAAATATTTCATTGTGCTGAAGGGGCTTTTGTTTACTGATCTTTTGATGAATATTTAACAACTCCTGTACAGCAATTTTTCCGGCAATACCTAAATCAAATGAAAAATTGTTTACGTATAAATCAATATGCTTTAGCATTATATCTTCATTCATTTCCTGCGAATGGTTGCGGATATAATCACTTATTTCCGGGTAATTGGAGTAAGCATATTCAATACTCTTCCTAATAAGGCCATCAACTTTTTGTTGTATCGCTGAATTTATATTTCTACGTATAACAATGCCCCCAAGCGGAATCGGGTTGTTGGTTTCTTTTTCCCAATATTCACCTAAGTCAATAATTTTAATTAACCCTTTCCCTTCATAAGTAAAACGGTTCTCATGGATAATAACACCAAGCCCTTTGTTTGCCAAAACAAAGTTTTCGATTTCATCATAACGGAGAAATACTTTATTTTTTGCATTGGGATAAGCCATCGAAAAGAGCAGGTGTGCGGTAGTGTTTTCGCCAGGTATCGCGATAATGCAGTCTTCTACCTCCTTCATGCCAGGTTCTGCATTCGTAATTAACAATGGCCCAACACCTTTTCCCAAAGCGCTGCCACTGTTCAATACAATATACTTATCTAACACCAGGGGCAGCACGCCATAACTGAGTTTTGTAACCGCTAATTTACCTTCTAATGCCCATTGATTTAATGTTTGTACATCTTCCAGTATTACTTCAAAGCCGATACCTTCCGTATCAATTTTATTATTCACCAATGCGTCAAAAATAAAAGTGTCGTTGGGGCAGGGTGAGAAGCCCAGGGTTAGTTTCATTTTAATACATTAATTGGTTGATGGTTGATAGTTGAAAGTTGATGGTTTGTGGTTGATGGTTTATGGTTGATAGTTGATAATGGTGGTTTGATTTTTTGATAGTTGATGGTTAAAATCATTTGGCAATTGCCAATTACCCATTGCTTATTGCCCATTGCTCATTGCGCATTTCTCAGTCACACTTTTGTTAATACTACTTCAATTAGCTTGCTGAGTTCCCTATTCA
>JANOTW010000797.1:0-9583 GCA_031416575.1 Ferruginibacter sp. | reverse complement strand
CACATCAATCATTACAATGTCCGAAGTAACGCTGGAAATAATTATAGGATTGCGCTGCCGGTTGAATGCGATAGTCTTTCCATCCGGGCTCCATACAAAACCACCCACTGTAAAATCACCTTCAGTCAATCTTTTTCCTGCGGGCAGTGAATAGCATTCCTGCCCTTTAAATTTTACTGCTGAATCTTTTTTTGTAGAATCGGCCTTTGGGGTATAGCATGGAACCTGGCCCGCAAGCATTATGGAATCATGATTAAAATCGAGCAGCCATAAATGATTGTGCCGGTACTCTTCGCCTTCCACGCCAAATGCGCCAAAACGCTCTTTTAAGGTTTTATCTTTTTTAGTTTCGGGTTCTGTTTTTTGGTACACGATCTTACTGCCATCCGGGCCCCATTCATGACTATTGATGCCATCTTCATCTTTGGTTACCTGCATGGCTTCGCCGCCGTGTATTGAAATGATGTACAATTGTGTTTTATCGCCACGGTCGGCCAGGAAGCTAACAAGTTTGCTGTCTGGTGAAAACCTTGCACCGGAGCTGCTGTTCTTTAAAGTACGCGTAAGTTGTACCGGCGTTTCACCCTCCCGGTACATCCAGATTTCCGTGTCGTAGCTGTTATTCGCCCAGTCGGCGCTGCTCACATTATATACGATCGTTTTTCCATCCGGCGAGATAACAGGGCCACCAGTATTTTTCAAGCTGATCCATTTTTCAAAAGAAACGGAGGCATTTTTTTGTGCGGCTAATGTAATGGAGCAAAGAATAGATGTAAAGAGTAAAATGGATTTCATGATTATTACCGTGTTGTTTTTATAAATGTACAAATACTATGATTGCCTTATTAGTTTTTATTTCACAAAAATCATTAATGCTTGCATGAGGAGCTTGTATTTATAGCTCCATACTTTTTTTTTGTCCGGGCAGAAGTATTTCATGGCATCATCGTTGCGTCGCACTCTTGTACTGAATACCATTGGGGATCTTTTCCCACGTTATGTTTATTGCATGGGATTATATATTTAGATCGCATTTACAAGGCCTGCTGCCGTGGTTCGTGTTCCTCACGAATCACTCCCACTGCCGTGGTTCGTGCCCTCACGAACCACTCCTTCGAAATACTGATTACTATTTCTAAAACTACCACTCAAAAAAAATGGATAAAAAAAATTATGCACCTAAAAGAAAATCATACATGGTAATTGGAAAGGTCTTTTTTTGGACGGCCACTCTTAACAACTGGAATCATTTATTTAAGGAAGACAGGTTTAAAGAAGTAATTATTAGCTCGTTGCGTTCACTAAGTGAATGAGGGCTAATTGATGTATAGGATTAGGTGCAATAAGCGCAAAGACCCTGTGGTATTTACTTTCTCTTTTAAATTCGTTGCTTTTGCCTCCCCAGCCGGCGGGCTGCGTAACTGCAACGCCGCTGCTTTTGCTTCTTTCAAAAAATATGCTTCGCATTTTTTGAATACCGGCAAGCCGGTACCGAACCAAAAGAGGCGGCTTATGCAGTTACTGATTATAACTCGAACCAAAATTCTTAGATCAAAATGATGCTGGTAGCACCTTTGCGAATAAAACACCTAATCTTAAAAACCTATTAAAAAGCGTGCGGAAATATAGCAATAGAAAATATTGAAAAAGAGGGTGTAAATATTTTATGTACCTTCCTGCCAAAATATAAATTGATTGAAAGCCGCATCACGCAATTCAAATACTTTAGGGTGGTTGTTAATGAATAAAAAGCAAAGGGGTGATCACTTGACACCTTGATGGAAATTGACTCTGAAAAGAACTAAGTATTTAGTATAAAGTATAAAGATTAACAGGTGGGATAATAAACTATTCCTGAAAAAATTGTTGGGATATGATTTGAGCGTTGTTTTATGCAACGCAATTAAAGATCCACATTGGTATGCGGTACAAGAGGGCGATGCAACAATGCTCCACATAGCTTCTTGGCCCGGACAAAAAAAAAGTATGGATGTAAAGAAGATGAATTGACCGGTCAAAAAATTTCCGTAAAATATATATTCGAAAAAATAAAAGCTAAATATTTAATCATGAAAGATCAACAATTAAGAAGTAGCAATTGGTTTGGCCGCAAAGGCAAGGATGGCTTTATTTACCGTGCCTGGATGAAGAACCAGGGTATCCCGGCAGACATGTTTGAAGGCAAACCTGTTATTGGTATCTGCAATACCTGGAGCGAACTAACACCCTGCAACGCCCATTTCAGGGACCTTGCCGAAGCCGTGAAAAAAGGCGTGCTGGAGGCAGGTGGTTTTCCCGTGGAATTCCCCGTTATGTCGTTGGGCGAAACTTTGATTAAACCCACCGCCATGCTCTACCGCAACCTGGTAAGCATGGATGTGGAAGAATCAATACGTGCCAATCCTTTGGACGGTGTAGTGCTGCTTTGTGGCTGCGATAAAACCACGCCTTCATTGGTAATGGGAGCATGCAGCGTAAATATCCCCACTCTTGTTATTTCGGGAGGCCCGATGCTGAAAGGCCATTGGAAGGGAAAGGACATTGGCACTTCGGACGTTTGGCGTTTTGATGTGGCCAGTAAATTAGGCCAGATAACACCCGAAGAATTTTTAGCGGCGGAAGCCTGCATGGCCCGGACACCCGGGCATTGCGCCGTAATGGGAACCGCCTCCACGATGGCCGCAATGGTTGAAGCTTTAGGGCTTTCATTACCGGATAACGCATCCATACCGGCAGTGGATGCACGCCGTAAAGTACTCTCTCAATTATCGGGAAGGCGCATTGTAGAAATGGTACAAGAAGGCCTTACCTTATCCAAAATACTTACCCGCAGCGCTTTTGAAAACGCCATCATGGTAAATGCGGCAATTGGCGGATCAACCAATTTCGTGATTCATTTATTGGCTATCGCCGGCAGGATAGGCGTTGAATTGAACATAGATGATTTTGATAAATACTCGCAGGGCATTCCCCTGCTTGCCAACATACAACCTTCCGGGGAGAACTATATGGAAGACCTTTATTATTCGGGAGGTTTACCGGCATTGATCAAAGAAATGGCCTCCATTATCCACAATGATGCCATTACGGTGAATGGCAAAACAATGGGTGAAAATTGTGCCGCCTCCGAAGTGTATAACCGAAATATCATAAGCACGATGAAGGAACCCTTTAAACCGGAATCGGGCATTGTGGTAGTAAAAGGGAACCTGGCACCCAATGGCGCCGTGATAAAGCCTTCCGCCGCAAGCCCCGAACTTTTAAAGCATTCCGGCAAGGCAGTAGTTTTTGAAAACATAGAAGACTACCATGCCCGTATAGATGACCCTGAACTGGAGATTGATGTGAACAGTATCATGGTATTAAAAAATGTGGGGCCAATAGGATATCCGGGTATGGCCGAAGTAGGCAATATGGCTTTGCCTAAAAAATTATTAGCGCAGGGTATTACGGATATGGTCCGTATTTCCGATGGCAGAATGAGCGGTACGGGGTTTGGAACGGTGGTATTGCATGTATCTCCCGAAGCTGCTGCTGGCGGCACATTGGCGCTGGTACAAAATGGGGATACCATTAGCCTGGATGCACACAACAGGACGTTGCACCTGGAAGTTTCGGAAGAAGAACTGGCTGCACGAAAAGCTGTCTGGAACCAAACTGAAAAGATCCTTCCCCGTGGATATGTGCATTTGTATCAAACGCATGTGGAGCAGGCGCACCTGGGCGCTGATATGGATTTTTTGAAAGGTGGCTCAGGAAGCGAGGTTGCGAGGGATTCGCATTAAGCCTAAGTTCTGAGTACTGAGTACTGAGTACTGAGTAATGAGAATTATCAAGCCAAAAAAAATTGTTATGACCTTTAAAAATAAAGTAGCTATAGTAACCGGGGCCGGCCAGGGTATTGGCCTTGAAATATGCAGGCACCTTGCCAAAGAAGGGGCCCATGTTTTTTTAAATGATATTGACCAGCCATTAGCTTACAACGCGGTAAAAAGCATTACTGAAAATTCCGGTGGCAATTGCATGGCGCTTGCAGGTGATTCCAGCGATGTTATTTTTATAAAAAAAATGGTGGATACGGCAGTGGCACAATTTGGGCAATTAGATATAGTAATCGCCAATGCCGGCATTACCCTGTTCGGGGATTTCTTTTCTTATTCACCCGAATCTTTTTTCAGGGTAATGCAGGTGAACCTGGGCGGTACTTTCTTTTTAGCGCAGGCGGCATCCAATCAAATGAAAAAGCAGGCTTCCGGTGGTTCCTTATTATTTACATCTTCGGTAACCGGCCACCAGGCGCACAAAGACCTTGCAGCGTACGGCATGAGCAAAGCCGCATTGGAAATGCTTGCGAAAAATTTAGTGATAGAATTGTCGCGATATAAAATCAATGTGAACACAATAGCGCCAGGCGCTACTTTAACAGAAAGAACATTAAATGATCCGGAATATGCAGCCACCTGGGCAAGATTAACTCCAATGGGGCGCCCGGCTTCCGTAACTGATATAGCCAACACGGCTTTGTTCCTGGTATCAGAAAAGGCAAGGCATATCACCGGGCAAAGTTTAATTGTAGATGGTGGATGGACCTGCATAAGCCCCTCACCTTTTTAAATAACTATTACGATAAATACAACCGTTTACAATGGATTGTATTGCGGCAGGAAGGATGATTTAAAATAATCATCGCACCATCCCCAATACATATACCTAAGGAATTGGAAACATGTTTTACAAAAATCCAAGTTCCAGTTTGGCTTCTTCACTCATCATTTCCCTGTTCCATGGCGGATCAAAAGTAAGCATCACATTCACATCGGTTACCCCTTCAATAGCACGAACTTTTTTATCCACTTCCATAATGATATCACCTGCAACAGGACAGCCCGGTGCGGTCAATGTCATCCTGATATTTACAAAGCCATTGTCACTGATATTAATTTCATACACCAGGCCAAGTTCATAAATATCCGCAGACAGTTCGGGGTCATTGACGGTTTTCAATATTTCTATGATCTTTATTTCCAAATTTATCTTATCTAACATATCAATTTACGTTTAGGGTGGATTGCAGCGCCAGCGCATACATTTTCATTTGTTTTATCATGGACAATAAACCATTGGAACGTGTCATGGAAAGATGTTCCCTTAAACCGATCTTGTCAACAAAATAAAGATCAGCATGAACAATTTCTTCCGGTGTATGATTGGCCAAAACGCTCACTACCATGCTTACCAGCCCTTTTGTAATAATAGCATCACTATCGGCGCTGAATAATATTTTGCCCTCCTTGAAATCCGCATGCAGCCACACTTTCGCCTGGCATCCTTTTATCAGGTTCGCCTCCTGCTTATACCGTTCTTCAATCAACGGTAATTCATTTGCCATCTGGATGATGTGCTCGTATTTTTCCATCCAATCGCCAAAGAGTGAAAACTCTTCAATCAATTCGTTTTGAATTTCGTTAATGGTCATGGTTAATGGTTGATCGTTGATCGTTGATCGTTGATTGATGATCGTTGATTGATGATGGTTGATGGTTGATGGTTGATGGTTGATGGTTGATCGTTGATCGTTGATCGATAATGGTTGATGGTTGATCGTTGATGGTTGATCGTTGATGGCCCGCCCATGAACCATCAGCTATGAACTAACATCAAGACCGCCTTCCGCACCCCTTCTACCAATACATCAATCTCTTCCCTGGTATTGTAAAAAGCAAAGGAGGCCCTCACTGTTCCGGGTATATTGTAAAAATCCATCAAAGGTTGCGTGCAGTGGTGCCCTGTGCGTACAGCAATACCGAGTTGGTCGAGGATGACACCTACATCATAAGGATGTACCTTATCTATTATGAATGAGACCAGGCTTGCTTTGTTATATGCCGTGCCAATAAATTTCATTCCATCTATCGCTGATAATTTTTCCATGGCATATTCAAGTAACTCCTGCTCGTACCGCTGAATATTTTCCAAGCCAATTTCGTTGATATAATCAATAGCCGTACCCAGGGCGATGGCTGCTTCAATATTGGGTGTGCCTGCTTCAAATTTAAAAGGTAGTTCGTTGTAAGTGGTTTTTTCAAAACTTACCGTTTTGATCATTTCCCCCCCACCCTGGTAAGGCGGCATTTGATTGAGCCATTTTTCTTTGCCGTATAAAACACCAATACCCGTAGGGCCATACATTTTATGCCCGGAGAAAGCAAGAAAGTCCACATCCAGTTCCTGCACATCAATGGGTATATGTTGTACTGCCTGCGCTGCATCCAGTAAAACAGGGATATTATGCTGATGTGACAATTCAATGATCTCCCTTACCGGGTTAATGGTACCCAGCGAATTTGAAACATAGTTCACGGAGACCAGCTTTACCTTTTCATCAAGCATCGCTTTAAAATCATCCATTAATAATTCGCCTTTTTCATTGATGGGAATAACTTTCAATTCCGCCTTTCCATCTTCACAAAGCAATTGCCAGGGAACAATATTGGAGTGATGTTCCAAAGCGGATATAATGATCACATCGCCTGGCTGAACAAACTGTTTTCCAAAACTATGCGCCACCAGGTTAATGCCTTCCGTGGTACCTTTGGTGAAGATCACTTCATAACCGTGCGCTGCATTTATAAAATCAGCAACTTTTTTTCTCGATGCTTCAAATGCATCGGTTGCACGCTGGCTCAAATGATGTACACCGCGGTGTACATTGCTATTGAGATCAGTATAATAATGTTCAATAGCTTTGATAACACGCCACGGCTTTTGTGATGTAGCCGCATTATCGAAATAAACCAAAGGCTTGCCATTTACTTTTGAATCAAGTATGGGAAAGTCTTTTCTTATAGTTTCCACATCTATTATTTCCTGAAATGCTGTTGTATTTGTTTTCATGCCCTGATTCTTATAAAGGTTTTATGTTTCTTTGGTAATGTTTGTGGATTTGAATCTATATGCATTGTTTAACAATTGGGTTTTCAACGGGCTTCACCCGTTGCTATTATATTACGCCCTTTCAGGGCTGAAACATGTTTGCTGATTAACGATGGGCTGCACCCATCGCTTTGGTATTATGCCCTTCGGGGCTTGATTTATGTTACTTTTTTTCATAGAGCGTTGCCATATGCTGATATATTTTGCCCTTTCAGGGCTGAAAACATTATTTATAATTAACATTTGCCGGTATCCATTGCTGAGATATTGTAACCAGTTGGCAGACTTTGCTGACCATCCAAAAAGCAGTTTTATTTCCGAAGTAAAAATTGCCCCCCGTCTATATACTAAATACTCAATACTTCAATACTTCAATCCCGCTTCAATCAATTGGTTAATGTACGCCTGCACCGCCGGGAGTGGTATTTTCTCCGTTACATCATACGCAAACGCATGAATCAATAATGCTTTCGCCTTCTCCTCCCCTATGCCACGTGCTTTCAGATAAAACAAGGCATCATCATTGAATTGCCCGATGGTGGAGCCATGACTGCACTTTACATCATCAGCAAATATTTCCAACTGCGGTTTGGAATCAACCACCGCTTTTTTGCTCAGCATCAGGTTGTTATTCTTCTGGAACGCATTGGTTTTTTGCGCATCTTTTCTAACGAATATTTTACCATTGAAAACCGCGACGGCTTCATCTTTCATTACACCCTTGTATAATTCATTGCTATGGCAATGTGGTTTCAGGTGATCAACGATGGTATGGTTATCTATTATCTGACGCCCGCCGGCAAGATATAAACCGTATAAATGACTTTCAATATTTTCGCCATCCAATGAAACGTTCAGGTTATTTCGTAACAAAGCTGTTCCAGGAAAAGATGCCTTATAATTACTGTAAAAGCTTGAAGCCTTTTGAACTATTTCCGTATGATGAATGTACCTGGTATGCTCATTACCAGTTTGAATATAATAATGCTGCAACCGTGCCTGCTCACTCACTACAATTTCCGAAACATTATTCACGAAAATTTTTGTTCCGCCTGGTGCGGAACTGCCGGCAGTTGTATAGCTTTCAACAATACTTATTTCTGCATGCGCACCAATTACAAAAAGATGCCTCGGTTGTAGAAAAAGGTTGTTGTCCGCAGAAATTATGTGAATGATATGTATAGGCTTATCAACAACCGCTTTACTTTTAATTTCAATAAACAAACCATCACGGAACAATGCTGTATTCAATGCGGCAAAATGATTTTTATCCAGCGCAATACATTTTCCAAAATGTGATTGAAATGCGGGTTTGTTCATCGCTGCTGAAATGGAAGATACAAAAATGGCTTCCCCGGGGATAGTGTCGGACAGATCGGAATGATATTGGCCATTCACTAATACAATATGATAACAATCCAATGATTTTACTTTTGCCTTAGCTATTTCATCATCGGTAATAGATAACAGTTCATCTTCAGGCTCTGTTATAAAATCATCTTTTAAAAAAGGTGTGAGGTTAATATATTTCCAATCCTCCACTTTTGTATTGGGAAAACCAAGTTGCTTAAATTGGTTAAAAGCGTATTCCCTTAGGTTTTGCAATTCAGTTGTTTCAGAAGATGACGACAAAATGGAACGCAGTTCAAAATCAGCAATGAACTGATCGTATAATGAGTTTGTTATTTGTTTGATCATGAATTTTATTTTATGCCAGTTCTTCTTCCTTTGGCGCTTCTTTAAGCCAATCGTATCCTTTTTCTTCCAGTTCCAGCGCCAGCTCTTTACCACCCGTTTTTGCTATTTGGCCATTGTACAGTACATGTACAAAATCAGGAACGATATAATCCAATAAACGCTGGTAATGCGTAATGATGATAAACGCGTTTTTTTCGGAACGCAATGTATTTACACCTTTCGAAACTATCCGCAACGCATCAATATCAAGCCCTGAATCCGTTTCATCCAAAATGGCTAATTTAGGATCAAGCATGGCCAGTTGAAAAATTTCATTTCTCTTTTTCTCCCCGCCTGAAAATCCTTCATTTAAAGAACGGTTGGTTAACGCCGCATCAAATTCCACCAGCTTTTGTTTCTCTTTTACCATTTTCAAAAACTCTTTGGATTGCATTGCCGGCAGTTTGCGGTAAGCCCTGATCTCATTCATGGCTGTTCTTAAAAAATTAATATTGGAAACACCCGGTATTTCCACCGGGTATTGAAATGCTAAAAACACGCCTTCCCTTGCACGGTCTTCCGCCGGCATTTCCAGCAGGTTCCTGCCATCCAGCCACACTTCCCCGCCCGTTACTTCAAAATTTTGATTTCCCGCCAACACTGCAGCCAATGTGCTTTTGCCCGAACCATTGGGCCCCATGATTGCATGAACCTCACCTGTCTTCACTTCCAGGTTTACACCTTTAAGTATTTCCTTTCCTTCAATAGATGCTTTTAGGTTTTTAATGATTAACATGTTGTGTGTTTATTGTTTTTTGTTTTGGGTTTTGAGTTTGGGTTTTATGTTTATTGTTTTCTGTTTGCGATTTATTTTATTTGTTATTATTGGAGTTCAGCGGGCAACCTCACCCTCCTTCTCCCTCTCCGAAGGAGAGGGAGCGGCGCTTTTTACCTTTTCCAAACAGCGTATCTT
>JANOTW010000796.1:0-5492 GCA_031416575.1 Ferruginibacter sp. | reverse complement strand
CGGAGAGGGGATGTAAAAGCAATACTAAATGAGAGACTATTTCATAGGTTTAGATTTCAGCGGTTAGTTCTCTTCTTATAGCGGAATTCTCTATAATTTCAAGTACTTCCGCTTTTGAAGAAATGGTGGCTGTCGCCCGTATTATTAACACGGGTATTTGCGACTGGTGTATTATCTGTTGCGCATAATCGCCCAGGTAATAATCTTTAATATTATTATCCAGCTCGGCGGTAATGACCACCAGGTCGTATGGATGTTCTTTTTTTTGAATGGTATCCAGCAGATGCGCCGCAAATTTATTGTCTTTAAAATAATAGTTGATGGTGGTATTGAAATGATCGGCTGATGATTGTTGTTTCAGTATATCCGTGAGCTTAGAAATGATATGCAGTTCCTCAATGAAATCGGGGTTGCGTAACCCGAGAAAATGAAGGGTAGCTTTATTCCGCATGATGATGGGCCTGATAAGATCGTACTTTTCAAACACACTGATAACAGGCCTTGCCGGAAATAAAACATCAGTAAAATTTTCATACATTTTGCCGGAAGGAATTAATAAAACAGGGCAATGGGATTTCTTGATCACATCGTATGTATTAGTTCCGGCATACATTTCCCTATAACCTGAATTTCCATTTTTACCCATTACAATAATATCCGAATTTTCATCTTTCGCTGTTTGAAGGATAGCGTTGGGAATATAACCGGATATATAAGCAATTCCACAGTTTACCCCATCCCCGTTTTTAACGGAAGCCGCTAACCTGCTTAGTGATTTGATGGCAATATCAGGCTTTGAATTACTACCCATATTATCTTCAGGATATAAAGTATTGTCGATATCAAATACATGGAGCAGCTTCAAATCAGCACTATGCCTTTTGGCCATTGCCACCGCTGTTTGCAATGCATTCATGGAATTGTTACTAAAATCAATGGGTACTAGTATCCTTTTCATTTCAAAATTTTTCATACGGGTAAGTTTAAAAATTTAAAAAAAATATTGATTAAAAATGATTAGTTGTAAAGCGGCATTTTTTGTGGAAAGGATTCCCGGATATGCTGCATTACCTCCTCCCCGTGCCCATTTGCATGGGAGGGCTTTATACTTAATACCGGGAAATGAGCCTGATTAAGAATATGCTGGATATATGGGCCGACAAAAAACTGCTTAAATAATGAATCAATGGCAGCGGTAATAACGATCAGGTCCGTCTCCATCAATGTCGCGATTTTTATTACTTCCTCCGCCATGTTTTTTCCTACTTTAAAATAAGTGGATGCTTCCACTTCATCAACCCTTAATTTTTCATTCAATTGCCCGGCCATGCCCTTCACTAAATCAATATCTTTTTCATGGTCCGTTGCTAAACCTAATATCTTAAGTGTCGCATCATTCTTCCTGATAATTTTTCGAATAAAATCATATTTCTCCAATGCGGATAGGATGGGCCTCACGGGAAACAATATTTTCTTAAATGATTCCCATTTTTTTTGGGAGGGTATGGTAAGTACCGGACAAACCGCACTTTTAACAACATTAAAAGCGTTTAATCCAATAAAAGATTCTCTAAAACCGGATGAGCCATGCGTGCCCATAACAATCATATCCGCCTGGTGGCCGGCACTGATTTTAATGATGGAAGAAGATACAATACGAGTTGTAGCGATAACTTCACAGGGTACCAAAAATCTTTCTATGATTGAATGCTGTAAGGACTGTAATTCCTGTTCTGAATGATGGGTCATTGCAATTACGGTTTCTTCAGAATTATAGCCATCGCCATTAATGCCCGACAGGCCGCTCGTTTCTACTACATTCAATAACAGGATATCTGCATCATGCCACTTTGCCATGGCGATTGCTGTATCTAAAGCATTGATGGAAGCAGGGCTGAAATCAACCGGAACCAATATTTTGTTAATGTTATATTCTATCATGACTTTAAATTTTTCAATGAAAAATGATTAGTATTAAAGGTTAATTAATCATTTAAACAGTTGGTGAATAAATAAGACGGATGTATTTGGTAAAGCCTGCATAATTTTATCAATAATTTTTTACACTTTGTATCATGCCGCCTGCGTGCTACGGGAAGCAAAGTACCATAGCCCTATTAACGATACCTTAAAAAGAGATTAGAAAATGATTAGAAATATTAAAGTGTGGCTGAGTTGGTGGCAATGGGTAATGTTATGGTAAAGGTAGTACCCTTATTAACCAGCGATTGAACGGATATTTCGCCTTTATGTAATTTTATGAAACGGCTTGCCAATGACAGGCCCAGACCGAATCCTGAAATATTACGGCTGTTATCCGCCCTGTAAAAAGGCTGGAAAATATTTTGCAATTCCCTTTCTTCAATGCCCTTGCCTTCATCTTCAATCATGATAACAATTTCCTTTTGCCGAACGGAGAGTTTCACTTTGGCCAGATGATTATTAGAATATTTACAGGCGTTTGAAACAATGTTTTTTATTGCGGCAAATAATAATGCGGCATTACCGAAAACAAGCAAGTTCTCTTCCTGTTCCGGTAATTTATCAAAATCCAGTTTTACCAAATAGTACTTGTTTATTTTCTTCATTTCACCGGGTAGCAGCATCAATACTTCGTCTACTCTTACCAGGTCGATTTCTATACCACCCGGAGTACCCGAAGCCTTGGCGAATTCCAATAAAGTTTGGGTAAGATTACTGAGGTGGCGCACATCCTGGTAAACGGAAAGCATTACTTTACGATATTCTCCGGCTCCTCTTTCTCTTTGCAGCGTTACTTCCAGCTGGCTGGAAATGGAGGTAAGCGGTGTGGATAGTTCGTGTGACGCATTGGATATAAAGCGTCGTTGTATTTCAAAACTTTCCTGCAGGCGGTTAAGCAACTCATTCAATGTACCCGTTAAATTATTCCATTCATCATTTGCATGGCCTGATTTGATGCGATGTGTTAAATTTTTTGCGGAAATGATATTTACTTCATCCGTGATCCGCCTGATGGGCAACAATAATCCCCTGGAAAAAAAATAGCCGGATGCAATGGCGACAAGAATACCTCCGGAAAAACTAAATAATAAAATAAGTTTGAGCCTTTCCAGGTAACTTTTTCCTTCTTCATCGTAAGCAGCAGCAACAATTACTATCCTTGACTGGTTGTCTACATCGCACCATGCAAGCGCTTCCTTTTTATCAATATTAAAAAATGCAACTTTATTTTTTCTTGCTTCATCCAGTATTGTACCGTCGATATGAATTGTATCACCGGGATTATCAGCGTAAGTATAGATCAATACATCAAAATAATTATATGCCTGTACTGTTTTATTTTTCATTGATAAAGCAGTAGAAGCATCTATCTTGTTGATCAGTACCTGGTCAAATATTTCAGATTGGTTGAGCAGGCTTGCAGTGGTAAGTGCACGATTCAACAACCTGATTTTTACATTTTCTATCCTGTTGGAATAAGAGAAATAATAAACCGAGCCGCACAATAATGATAGCAGTAAAAAAACGATCATTGTAAAAAGCAATGTTATTTTTATTCTTACCGGCATTAGTTTTCCTTTAAGATATAACCCATCCCTACCTGGGTTTGAATTAATTTCCGGTCAAATTTTTTATCTACCTTATTTCGCAGATAACTGATGTACACATCAATCACATTGGTATTGGTATCAAAATCCATGTCCCATACATTGATGGCGATATCAGTTCTTGATACCACCCGGTTTTTATTTCGTAAAAGATATTCGAGCAACTGGAATTCTTTTGCAGTAAGGTGGATGACCGTATTATCTCTTTTCACTTCCTTGTTATCAAGGTTCATTTCCAGATCGGATAATTTCAACATATTTCCTACCGGTATATACTGGCTCATGGTACGCTTTAATAAAGCCCTGATCTTTAAAAGTAGTTCCCTGAATTCAAAAGGCTTTACAATATAATCATCTGCACCTGCATCATATCCCTCTATTTTATCATTTAAAGCGCTCATGGAAGTAAGCATGATGACGGGCACATGCTCATTTAATAAACGAATGGCCTTACACAACTCATACCCACTCATACCCGGAAGGTTAATGTCCAATATTAGCAGGTCGAAATCCTGCACGGAAAATAAACGATATCCAAGTTTTCCATCATAGGCAACTTCCACTTTAAAACCGTTTTCACAAAGGCCGAATTTTAAGGTATCGGCGATTTTTGCTCATCCTCTACAATCAATATTTTTATATCTTCCATATTTGATTAATAATGACATTATTCATTTCAGCAATTTACTACATATCAGGTTCGCATTTGGTAAAATCAAACCTATTCTAATCAAATTTTAATCCCATACTAATAAAATCTTAACCAGTAGCTTTTAGATTCGTATCCGGTTTACAAATAAAATTCCGGATAATTTATGATAGGAATTTGTATACCCCCAATTCATTATTTAACAGGCACAAAAAAAACGTTACAAATGAGTACTACTTTAAATACACTTAACTCCATCATATTCGATTTGCAAACCGAAGGCTTTGTTCATACATTTTCTATCATCCAGGATGAGATTGGGTGTAGTGGCCCAAGAAAATTATACAAGCCCGCTGAAATAAAAATTGTAAAGCAAAATAATTACCGTGCCAATCCCTACTCCTCATCAGGCGCAACAATTTATGCCCTTGAAACGAATGACGGATACAAAGGGATTTTAATAAACAGGCGTGGCATATATGCAAACGAGGCCATTGAAAGCTTTATACAAAAAGCTTCTCTATAAATGTAACAGGCGTTTAAAATAAACATTTTTCAGAACAATTATTTTTTTCCTGACCAGCCAAAGTATTTCAATTAAACATCGTTGTAAATATGATTTTGTCATTTATCCTTTTTGGTAAAAAGGATAAATGATCTCCCTTGTACCGCATACCACCGGGCAACTTTCATTACGTTATAAATCAAAAGAAACAGAATTACGATATAAGGCATTCCTTTAAAATGTAATTGCAGGAAAACTATTTAATGTAAACAACCCAATATCCTACAAAATGAAATACAACCTGAAATAAACCTAATTTATAACGTGGGAAAAGATCCACAATGATATGCGGTACAAGGGAGTGACACAACGATGCTCACCAGAGAAATCTTGGTTGTTCAAAAAAAAAAAATTGACAAATTGTATAAACCCATTACTTCCGGACTCCAGGCAAAATATAAAAAATATTTTATAAAAATGCTCCTAAAGCTAAGGGCTTATAACCCTATCTGCCAGCAAAATTATAACCATCTATTAATTTTAGCGGGCCGTTAATTTCATTCCTCCTATTTTTGTTTTTGAGATGATGGAATATTAAGATATTCACTGATCATCATCAAACAAAAAAACCATTACAATGGATATAGCATTCAACAAAAACGAAGATACGATGAAACTTGCCTATAGCCAGGTAAGGCAACGATTAGAAAAAATTTATGAAGGTGGGGGCCAAAAAGCGATTGAAAAA
>JANOTW010000795.1:0-17074 GCA_031416575.1 Ferruginibacter sp. | reverse complement strand
AATGCCCGGGCAAGTCCTGTATATATTTAACATCTATCCCTTTTTCTATAAGGCAACTTTCCGTCCTTTAAAATAAATTGGGTTCATTTCAAAGCAGGCTGGTGGGGATACCCGGCACCAGGTGCAAAACGCAATTAAAGTTCCCCAATGGTATGCGGTACACGAGGGCGATGCAACGATGTTCCACATAGCTTCTTAGCCCGGACAACAAAAAAATATGGTTGTACAGAAGGGCCCCGATACGCTTCTCTATCGGGATAGACCGTTCCGATACGCTGCGCTACCGGGATATTGCAACGCAGGGGTTTTTCACATTGCTTCGCTGCCCGGACAATAATATTTTTTGTTATTACTCCCGTGGCATGCGGGGTAACCGGTTATGGGGAAAAAGAAAAATACATGCACCTTAAACTGCCGTTAATCAGGAGTTAGTACTTCTCCCGTGCTCAAATAATAATGCGGCGGCCTATTCAAACTTTTTAAAAACACTGGTTGCTATATGCCCTCCAAACCCAAAGGTATTACTCATGGCATAGTTAACTGTTTTATGGATGGCTTGGCCCAATGTGAGGTTGAATTTTCCGGCAAATTCAGGCTCTGCTTCGCGGGTGTTGATGGTGGGTGGAATAATGCCTTCGCGTATGGCATTGATACAGGCGATTGCTTCAATGGCGCCTGCCGCTCCCAGTAAATGCCCGGTCATTGATTTGGTAGCGCTGATATTTAATGCGGCGCTTGTTCCAAAAACCCTTGCCACCGCTTTTAATTCGCTGATATCGCCCATGGGCGTTGATGTAGCATGCACATTGAGGTAATCAATATCCGCGGGCTGAATACCGGCTTCGTTCATCGCTTCCAGCATGCCCAGGTAAGCTCCTTCACCCTGGGGGTGCGTACCTGTTAAATGGTATGCATCCGCCGTCATTCCACCGCCGACAATTTCGGCAAGGATGGGCGCATTTCTTTTGATGGCGTGCTCAAGGCTTTCCAATACCAACGCACCTGCACCTTCGCCCATTACGAAACCATCCCTGCTTACATCAAATGGCCTGGATGCCGTAGCTGGCTCGTCATTGCGGGTGGACAAAGCCCTTGATGCATTAAAGCCACCAATGGTGGTTTCGTTTAGGGGCGCTTCCGAACCTCCGGTAATGATCATATCGGCCTTGCCCCAGCGGATATGGTTAAACGAATCTATGATGGCCGTATTGGAAGTGGCGCATGCGGAAACGGTGGTAAAGTTTACACCACGTAACCCATACTTAATGGATATGATCCCGGAAGCGATATCAACGATCATCTTTGGAATAAAAAACGGGCTAAACCTGGGGGTTCCATCACCCTTCGCAAATTCCATCACCTGGTCCTGAAAGGTTTGTATGCCCCCATTGCCGCTGCCCCATATTACACCGATGCGATTGCGGTTGAGGCTTTCAAAATTGATTGCCGCGTTTTTAACGGCTTCTTCCACCGCCACCAATGCATATTGCGTGTAGGGGTCATATCTTCTCGCCTCGCTTTTTTCAATGAAATCATGCACATCGAAATTTTTTAATTCGCAGGCGAATTTCGTCTTGAATTTGCTGCTGTCGAATTTTGTGATGGCAGCGGCGCCACTTACGCCATTTACCAGCGAATGCCAAAAATCATTTACATTATTTCCTATGGGTGTTAAGGCGCCCATGCCGGTAATCACCACCCTTTTTAATACCTGAGTTTTTTCCATGATTATTTTAATTAATTGATAATTGGGTAATTGATAATGGAATAATTGATAAAACAAGCGGCTTCCGTAGCAATAGGAATTTATCCATACCGAAGAAATCATCAATTAAGGCCATCTCTAAAAACCTGTGTTTTTGTTTTAACCTCACCTTTAATTCCTCTCCAAAGGAGCGGATAAGGAAGGTTTTTAGAGATGCCCTATAATAATTATCAATTATCAATTCAACTACTATTTTTTTTTGTGGGTGCAAAGATGTCAACTTCTTTTGTAATTACACCCTCAACCATGAGGAAAGTTTTAATAAAATCCCCCCGCTTAAACCGGTAACCCATTTCACCGGGCAATAACAGGCACTCTTCAGCCTATTGTATTATTTCCAAATGGTTTTCCAAAGGAATGCATTCAACAGATAAGTTTCAAAAGAAAAAACGCTTTGATGAAAAGTATTTTTGAAGGTGTTGCTACCGGGGTTTTACGGGGAGTTTTTATATTGGCGAAGCGCTATGATTAGGGTATTTTAAATCCGGATAAAGTCTTTTTGTACGGTGTTACCGGGGGAGCAGGATTAACCTGGCGCCATTGCGGTTAACCCTATTTGGTTTTTTTTAACAAACTATCAGCAACGATTTGCGCTTTATCTACCTAATCCAAAAAATGGAAATGCAACAGGACAGGGGGCATCGTGATGATATCCGCGGTGGGGGGCAATGTCATTTAGTTAAGGGATTTTGCCCCATCGGGGCATCGTGTTTATAGAAATATTATTGTTATGATATTCAGGCTCAGTAGGGGCCACGTAAATTACGTGGCCCCTACGGAGCCTGGTCACTGCTGAAAAAATGATTAACTATAAGCACCATGTTCCTACGGAGCAGAACCGCCCGTTGATAATAATTGCTACAAAGCGGTTTCCCGGTAACTATAACTATCAGGACTGAAATTCAATCTGGATAGGCCTTTGGTAGATATCTGCAAAAAATTCATTATTACTGAAGCTTAATGGCAGCACTTAGGCCCCTTCCAAAAAAAGGGCGAAAAATCATTCCCGTTAGGCTGCAAAAGGGCGGGGTTCCTGAACCTGTGCTTATCGGCATTCGCCAGTTTATGTTTTCCAACTGTAATTTTTACTCTTTCTGCAATCGCATTATACAATTACTAAGCGCCCTGAAGATATGATAAGTGCCTTTCCAGATATGGGCCTTCAATGCCGTCTTTCTTTCCGGCGCTTTGTCCAGGCCTTCTTCGTACCAATCACCATGCTGATGATCTATAAGATAGTTTTGTACATACTGCCACAGGTCTTTAAAGCGCTGAAGGTATTGCATACTATCAGCGGGGTACAATTCCGCCATTATCAATAATGTATTTAACCCTTCGGCCTGCGCCCACCAGTTTTTACTTTCTTTGGTAATAGTAATCGCAGGAACGTTTTTAAAATAATACCCTTCATCATAGAAACCACCCAGCTTTTTATCCCATCCATTCCGCAATGCATGGTCTGTCATTTTTTTTCCAATTTCCATCGTTTTATGATCGTGCTGGTTACCCAATGCCTC
Organism: Ferruginibacter sp.; assembly: GCA_031416575.1. Taxonomy (GTDB): domain Bacteria; phylum Bacteroidota; class Bacteroidia; order Chitinophagales; family Chitinophagaceae; genus Ferruginibacter. The sequence continues at coordinate 13,792 of JANOTW010000795.1, read as the reverse complement.
AGTTGCCTCCATCATCAGATAGGTTGTTTCTACATCATGCCCAAATGATACATGATCTATATTGCGATGCTTTAAAATCACTTCTTTTGAAGATCCGCTAAATGATACGTGCTTCCATGCGGGGGTAAAAAATAATTGCAAATAACCTTTTGAAGTAACCATGGTATCCCGTATCAATAGCAATAACTCATGGAGGCGTGTTTTTAGCAGCGGGTCAGGCCAAACACTGTATAATTCCGTAAAGGCCTCCAATAGATGGATTGAACTATTCTGATCTTTATATCCTAAATCCGAAGTGCCGGGTGTGGAGCTTAATCTTTTTACAGGCGTTCCGTCTCTTTCCAGATGCTGGTAATAGCCTTTATATTTTTTATCATGGCTATTATTTTCAAGCCATGTAAAGGTTTCTATCGCCAGCTTTAGTGCGCCTGGATCCAGGGAGCACTGGTAGTATGCGGCTAATGCGTAAATAGCGAAACTATTGCCATACGCTTCTTTTAATGTGCTCTTTGCAATGCCTTGCCGGCTTACCAAATTGAAAAAGCCGCCATAAACGCTATCCCACATCTTATCCCTTAGAAAGTAAAAGCCATGACGTGCCATATTTATATAGGCGGTATCCTTATAAAACAAAGCTGCCTTAGCGGTGGACCAGGTATGCCTGGCTTGCGTTACAATCATTTTATCCTGTTCGCCAACAGGCTGAATGTCATAAGTGAAAGCGCTGAGGTAACCTCCAAATACCGTATCAATATTACGTGGGTAGTATATATCAATGAGCTGTTCCTTAGCGGCAAACCGCATCTGCTTCAAAATAGAATCAAGGCCATTTTTTTGCTGGGCGAATAGTGTGGAAAAAAACAAGAGCGGGAGAAAGGTTACATTCTTTAGCATATTAATAATAAAGTTTGATTATGAATATTGACAACCAGCCTGGTTTGCCTGGTGAAATGTATGACTTTTAATTATAGGGCATCTCTAAAAACCTGTGTTTTTGTTTTAACCTCATCTTCCTTATCCTCTACAAAGGAGAGGATAAGGAAGGTTTTTAGAGATGCCCTATACTTCACAAGGGGTAAAAAAAGTGAGTTGCGTTTTTATGGGTCATACTGAATTGCTACTTCCATACAACCCTGTTTTTTTGTTGTCCGGGCAGAAGTATTTCATGGCAGCATCGTTGTGTTGATAATCCCGATAGCGTATGCGTATCGGGACAGTCTATCCCGATAGAGAAGCGTATCGGGACCCTTCTATAAAACCATTCTTTTTTTGTCCAGGCTAAGAAGCTATGTGGGGCATCGTTGCATCGCCCTCTTATACTGAATACCATTGGGGAACTTTAATTGTGTTATGTTAGGCGTTTCATCAGGCGCAGTTAATGAACTGGCAGAAGGCCTCCCCTTTTGGAACATCCCGACCTGTGCCGACTTTTCGGCATTTTTCGGGAAGGGCAATGTCATTTAGTAAGGATTTTTTTAATGAATTGCCTCGCCCGCCAACTGGTGCACGTGGCAATTGAAAACCTGCGAATAACCCTTTCATTTATCAGAAAGGGCCATAAGTTCTGAATGTACAATAGTATTCACGTACCCGTTCCATGCATTTTCATTTATATGGAATGAAAAATTATTACCTATAAAGTATAAATAGAAGCTGGCGTTATTTGCTATACATGAATGAATTGATGCGATATGATTTTAGGATTGTTTCATACAACGCAATTAAAGTTGCCCAATGGTATTCAGTACAAGGGTGCGACGCAAGGATGCCCAATTGAAATACTTCTGCCCGGACAACAAAAATAAATATGGTTGAATAGAGCGTGACACAACACTAATGCTAAAAAATTCTTCTGCCGGTAAACAATAAAAATTGGTTGTGCTGAGCGTTTTATCCGGATATTGACAGTTTGTGAATTCTTAACTACCCCATTTAAACATCTATTTTGCCAGTCATCAAAAATGAATATTTTTTTCATTTGCGTATTTTTAACTGTAATTCAATACAGGCATGAGTTTGAGTATAAGCCTATTAATATTTACAACCAGCTACTAAAAAATAACTGGTATTATGTGTTGCATAGTACTTGAAAGTTTAAATCTTTGTGCCCGAAAGGTCATAAAGCTGAGAATAGTAGAAATTCCGGATTTCAAACTCCCCCAACCAATGCCTTAAAGTATAGCCATGAATTTTTAAAAATTGACACCATGAACATTGATAACACAGCCAGCCAGATGCGGAAAGGAGTATTGGAGTTCTGTATTCTTTCGGTGATCAAACAGGGAGAGGCCTATCCATCTGATATCATTGATAAGATGCGGGCTGCCAACCTGAATATCCTTGAAGGAACATTGTACCCACTTCTTACCAGGTTAAAAAACGCGGAGTTTCTCACCTATCGGTGGATAGAAAGCAACAGCGGGCCGCCCCGTAAATACTTTTCATTAACAGAAAAGGGTGGGGCTTTTTATAAAGAACTTGAAGCCACCTGGAATGAGTTGGCCAATGCGGTAAAAGCGCTCTCAGATGCCGAACAGGAGCATACCGCGGAACAGGAACTTGCAGCGGAAAAGGACCATTCAGCGGAAAAAGGCCAATCAGTTACTAACAATCCCGAAAGCGTTCGGGATTAAAACTTCAACAACCCTTTATAAAAAGAGTATAACCATGATTTTTGTTTTGGGAACAACCAACTAGCGAAACATTCTAACACATTTAGCCATGAAACAAGTAATAAACATAAACTTCCACGGACAAGTAGTACCGATAGAAGTATCAGCTTTTGAATTACTTAAGAATTATACGGATAGCCTTTCCCGGTATTTTGCCAATGAAGAAGGTAAGGAAGAGATCATCAACGATATTGAAAGCCGTATTGGTGAACTTTTTCAGGAAAGATTGAAGAAAGGGGCCACCTGTATAATTGACGATGATATAAACGCCATCATTAAAAGTATGGGAAGGCCCGAAGAATTTGAAGATGCGGATGATAATACATCTTCCAGGCAAGCCAATCAATCACAGTCAAAAGGAGATGAACAGTTTCAGCCTGATACCTCTACCACTGGTACAGCCAAACGTTTATTCAGAAATGAGAATGACAAAGTAATTGGGGGCGTTTGCGGTGGATTGGCTGCCTACTTTGGTTTAGACACCATACTGGTAAGAATTATATTCGTAGTGCTTGCATTTGCGGGTGCAGGCATACTGGCATACCTGATATTGTGGATTGCCGTGCCCAGCAGTGCGTCTGTTGTAATTGGCAGTACCCGAAAAAAATTGTTCAGGGACCCGGATGATAAAATAATATCGGGGGTGTGCAGTGGTATTGGTAACTATTTTGGCGTGAGCGCCTGGGTGCCAAGAATATTATTCCTGTTGCCGTTTTTATCTTTTGTATTTCGCTGGAGCAACTGGGGATTTATGGATTTTCCCAATTTTATCAACCTTTCATTTAGTCCCGGCTCACTAATAGTATATATCATTTTGTGGCTGGTAATTCCGGAAGCCACCAACACGGCGGAAAAATTGGAAATGAAAGGGGAAAAGGTGGACCTGAATTCAATTAAAAATTCAGTGATGGGCGAAATGAAAGGCGTACAGCAAAGGGCGGAGAAATTTGGCCAGGAAGCCAAGACGTTTGCTGAAGAAAAAGGAAAAGTAATGGGTGCCGAAGTGAGGTCGGTAGCAAAGCGTACGGGCAGGTCGCTGGGCGATATCATCCTGCTGTTGTTAAAGGTATTCGCCTACTTTATTATCGGTGTAGTAAGCATTGCATTGGTAACGGCATTGTTCGCACTGGCTATATTCTCCATTGGTATTTTTCCTTTAAAAGATTTTGTACTGAACGATGGATGGCAAAACTTTTTCGCATGGGGTACTTTATTATTCTTTATCGCGGTGCCTGTAATTGGTACCATCACCTGGATCATACGCCGGTTGGCGAAAATGAAAAGTAACCGAAAGGTATTAAGGTTCACTTTTATCAGCCTTTGGATTATCGGATGGGTTTGCTTTATTAATTTAATCGCAACAGTAGGCAGGGATTTTAGAAGCACTAACGATATTGCGGAACAGGAAATTTATCTTTCAAATCCCTCCGTTAATAAAATGGAACTAACCACCATTTCGCCCACAAGGAAATACTATCGTAATAAATGGTTTAATCTGCAACCATTTGAAGACCTGATAGATGACACTGCCTTTGTAAAGAACATGGAAGTAAAAATTTTAAAATCGCCTAACGACAGCTTTAAAGTAACCATGCTAAAAATGGTAAATGGCCCCAGTACCCGTGCGGCAAACACTTTGGCCAACCAGATTAATTATGGTGGCGAGCAAAAAGGTTCGTTACTCGTACTTGATAAAGGGATTGCTATTACCAGGCAAAATAAATTCCGTAACCAACGCGTAATTGTAACGGTATATGTACCGGTTGGTAAACAAATAAGAATTGACAGAAGTATTGGCTGGGGGCACAATGTACATTTTGGCGGATCGTGGAATGATGATGAGTTTAATATTGACAGTGATGAAGAAGAGAGGGGATGGGAATCAAACAAAAATTATGTGATGAAAGCGGATGGGCTTTATACGCTTGATGGAGAACCTGCTGATGGGAATAAAAATAACGGGAAGAGGAAGAATAAAGTGAAAATAGGTAAGGACGGAATAGAAATTAATGATAATGGAAATAGGATCTCAATAGATAAAAACGGAATAAAGATCAATGAATCAGCCGATGGTTACCGCTACGATAACAGCCAACCGGCCAATGCATTGGATTCTTTGAAACTTAAACTTGAAATGGAACAAAAGCGAACCAGGGACTCTTTGGAAAAAGCAAAAGAAAATATTGATAAGCAACTGGAAAAAATAGATGGAAATAATAACGAACCGGAAGCCTTGAGTAGTTACCAGTTGCAACCATACCTGATTTTTATAAATAGTTGATTAAAATAGTTTCAATAGTTGAGTTGAAGTGAAACAAAAAGAAGTCCTGCCAGCAATGGCAGGGCTTTGGTTTTGCCCCCAACCCCTCTGGCCAGCGGGGCGGTATTCGGGGAGCTCATTTTTGCCCCCAACCCCTGAAGGGGAGGCCTTCGAACTGTATAATATTAATTTCTAACTACTATAATGGGGTTTACAACCTGCCTAATGCCAGGAACCCCCCTTCGGGGGGCAGGGGGGCTGGAGTGGCTTAGGGTGCATCCCAAATTATCCCGCCAATTTTTTTTATTTTACATTTGCGCAATTCAATCGGGTGCATTTCAAATTGTCACTGGCTGGTGTTGACAACATCCGGTGCAAACAGCCGTGGCCAGTGTCTTCACCGGCCACAGCCGCCAAAATGAAACAACAATTTAGGATTCGCCCAATCAATTTTTATTCCATTCAATAATTATCAATTAATGAAAAATACCCCTTTTGCAGCAAAACACGTGTCGCTTGGAGCTAAAATGGCGGAGTTCGCAGGATTTAACATGCCCATCAGTTATAGCGGTATTATTGATGAGCACTCCACTGTACGAAACAACGCAGGCGTATTTGATGTAAGCCACATGGGAGAGTTCATTGTAAAGGGCGAAAATGCTTTGGATTTGATACAACGGGTAACTACCAACGATGCCTCCAAACTAATTGCCGGCAGGGCACAATATAGTTGCATGCCAAACAACGATGGAGGGATTGTAGATGATCTGCTGGTGTATTGCCTGGAAGAAAACAAAAGTTATATGCTGGTAGTAAATGCGGGCAATATTGAAAAAGACTGGAACTGGATCAGCAAATTCAATGATAAGGGCGTGGAGCTGCACAATATATCAGACAAAACCTGCTTATTGGCTATTCAGGGTCCCAAGGCAACACAAATCCTGCAATCACTAACCAATGTGGATATTCTTAATTTAAAGTATTACACTTTTATTAAGGGACAGATTGCGGGTATAGACAATGTAATTATAAGCGCTACGGGTTATACAGGCGCTGGCGGAGTGGAGATTTATTTTGAAGATAAAGATGGCGCTGCCGGTAAAGTATGGGATGCGATTTTTGCCGCGGGGGCCGCCCACGGCATAAAGCCAATCGGATTAGGTGCAAGAGATACATTGCGACTGGAAATGGGCTTTTGTTTATATGGTAATGATATAGACGATACTACATCACCCCTTGAAGCAGGTTTGGGCTGGATTACCAAATTCACCAAGGATTTTACCAATAAGGCATTTTTTGAAAAGCAAAAAGAAAAAGGTGTTACAAAAAAATTGGCAGGTTTCGAAATGCAGGAAAAAGGGATTGCCCGGCATGATCATTTAATAAAGGATTTTGATGGCAATACCATTGGAAGGGTTACTTCCGGTACGCAATCACCATCATTAGGTAAAGCAATAGGCATGGGGTATGTTGACAATCAGTTCGCTTCCATTGACAGCGAAATTTTTATCAGTGTACGCAATACATTGCTAAAAGCAAAAGTGGTGAAAATGCCATTTGTTTAATGGATAATTTTTTAATGGATAATGGATAATATCAAATCGCAGAAGAATAATTGTTATGGAAATACTTTTAAAATCTTAAATTATATACTGCACAAGGGCTAAAAAAATGATTCGTATTTCCAGGCTCCCGGTCTTCCGGAGTTTAAAGCATATCTTTTTTGTCCGGGCTAAGAAGCTATGTGGTTCATCCTTGCATCGCTTGCCGACAGTATTTGTCGGCATCCCGATGTTACACTTGAATCGGGACTTGTACCGAATACCATTGGGGATCTTTAATTGCGTTTTTATGAGAGTCCATAAAAGGTTGGTAACCCTGAGCGACGATTTGGGATAGCCTGGTATGCTTTAATCATTTTTTTGTAAAATATAAAAATCACTATTTTATCCCTTGCAAGGTTTAAATGATAATTATATAATGGATAATATCAAATCGTAATAGTATTAACCAAACGGAAAAGTTTGTAAATTGAAATTTTGTAAAAGAAGCGTTTAAATTAGCGCAGGTAGCAACAAGTTAAAAACATTATCAATTTTCCATTTAAAAAATTATCAATTGAAAGTATGTCCACAATTCACCTTACCACCTTAATAAATGCGCCGGTTGAAAGAGTATTCGATTTAAGCCGAAGCATTAGCCTGCATAAAATTTCTACATCCCACACCCGTGAAGAAGCAATTGCCGGTGTAACTACAGGTTTGATTAACCAAAATGAAACAGTAACCTGGCAGGCAAGGCACCTTTTTAAACTGAGGCGGTTTACTTCTAAAATTACCGCTATGGAAAAGCCTGTTCATTTTACAGGCGAAATGATACAAGGCGATTTTAAAAGCTATAAGCACGAACATCATTTTAAACAGATTGACAACGGTACTTTAATGATTGACCTGGTTGACTTTGAAAGTCCCTATGGCGCCGCAGGAAAATTGGTCAATAAACTATTTCTAAAAAGCTATTTAAAAAAATTGCTGATCTATAGAAATAAAGTAATCAAGGAATATGCTGAAACTAAAAAATGGAAAGTGATTTTGAACTAATGCTATGTTAAAGAAAGTTATAACACGAATTTTAAAGCACGAATTACACGAATTATACGAATTAAAAAAGTGCTTGTCCCGCAATTCGTGCAATTCGTGCTTTAAAATTCGTGTTATAAAAAAACCGCAAAATTAAAATGAATGAAAGGAACTAAACCAGCTTTATATACCTCATTATCCCCTGCATTACTTCATTTATATGATGTAAGCAGGAGCATCGTTGTAATTATTGATGTATTGAGGGCAACTTCAACCATTGCTACCGTATTGTACAATGGGGCTAAAAATATTATCCCGGTTGATAGTGTGGCAGAGTGCATCCGCATCGGCAAACAAATTGAAGGGGTTACCGCCGGGGAAAGAGATGGGCTTGTCGCGGAAGGATTGTTACATGGCAATTCGCCATTTGAATATCCAAAAGAGTTTATTGGCGGTAAAACCTTGGTACTCACCACCACCAATGGAACAAAATTATTGCACATGGCATTAGAAAAGGGAGCCAAAGGAATCATTACGGGTTCGTTTCCAAACCTGTCTGCCGTATGTGATTACCTGGTAGCAAGGAAAATGCCTGTAATACTGGGATGTGCAGCCTGGAAAGACAGGGTGAATATTGAAGATACACTGTTTGCCGGTGCGGTAATCAGCCGTATCAAAAACCACTTCGACATTAATTGCGATTCATCGCAAATGGCGGAAACCATGTACAATGAAGCAAAAGAGGACCTGTATGAATTTATGAAAAATAAAAATGCTTCTCATTATAACCGGCTTACCAAATTCGGGTTGGAGAAAGATATCCGGTATTGCCTTACAGCCGATGGCGCCAACGTATTGTGCATGTATGAGGGTGGAAAGCTGGTAAAAGGGAGCAGCGCCTTTTAAATCTTCGTAAATGGTTTCTCAGGTTGAGTCTTTGCGAGTGGCCCAACCTGAGAAACCAGGAGAGATTTAGAAGCGTCTTTTCCTGATTTTTTCTTTAATTTTGCAAATTGCCCTTTTCTGAATGGGTCATCCAATATGAAAAGGGTTATCAAAACATACATCGTACATTTAAATCGTACTTCATTTTGGCTTTATCTCATTTAATCAAATACGTTTACAACACAGGTTCCGATGAGGTTATCCGACGTGGAAAAAAAATACATACCCTTGGCTATGTAGAGTTGGTAGAGCATGACGAACTGCTGAATAGCGTAGTTTTTAGAGTAAAGGATGATACCTATAGTACCTATTATAAAGTAAATGTTCAAAAATATACTGATCCCCAAACACTGTCTTTACGCTGTGGTTGCCCTTACAATTTAGGCGATATATGCCGGCACGAAGCTGCGGCGCTTTTTCAGTTGCAGGAGCTAATTGATAAAAACATGCTGGGTACCAGTAATGCTGCTTATAACCAACGGCATTCGGTAGCGAAGATGAAGTATATTGACCTTAAAACGATCCGTTTGCTTTGTTCACCCGATATTTATGAAGCAGCCGAATTAATATTGGAAACAACCAAAGCTACTGTGATTGTTGCGGCAAATGAACGGATAGAGGCGGAACTGAAGCTGGAAGGCCAGGCTTTTCCAATTGTGATACAAAAAAATGACGAACGGAATTTTGATACCTCCTGCAAATGTGCCGAAACTTTATATCCTTTGTGTGTACATAAAACGGCCTTATTCCTTCAGTTGTTCCGGAAATACGGCCCTTATTATTTTGATACCATTCGTAACTGGGATAAGGAAAAAAATAAACTGTTACAGATTTACGGGTATAATCTGGAAGACGATTTAAAGGGGAAATTTGAATTTATTTATAAAGAAGGAAAACCTTTTTTAATAGTGCTTGATGCTTCCATTAAAAGAGTAGCCCAGGCAACTCCGGTAGCCAGGCCGGCATATATGCAGGATACCCGCCAGCCTTTGGAACCTGAAGTGGCCACTACGGAAGCAGCCACAAAAAAATTAGGTGTGGTCTTTAACTTTAATGCCACTACCTATCCCTATTTCGTAATAGACGCCATACAGGGAGATGCGGATGAGCGCAATAATAAACTGCTGGGAAAAACTGAAAAATTAGACCTGACAAAATATGTAAATACGGAACTGTTTAGTGAAGATGACAAAATGCTGCTGCAGCAAATAAGAAAACTTCAGGCATCGGAAGTAAATAAGTACCTGAACCGCAATTCACCCTTTAGCGGAATATGGGAAAATATCATTCAAACGGATGGAGATGAACTGCCCGAAGAAACCAAAGTGCTGATAACAGAATATTTTCAGCCTAAACTAAAAAAAATATTTTTGGAGCAGGCCGCCAATCCGTTTATTTATTATTTACCCGAAAAAAAGGTTTTTAGGACCGAAAACCTGGCAGAGGTATCATTAAGCGAAAATTTTATCGCACCCCAATTCAAGATTGTTTTACAGGGGGATCAGTTTGAACTGCAATGCCGCTTTAATATAAACGGAGCCGCACAACCCGTTACGGATAATGAATGCAATAACAGTATTCTTTTTTTATACAATCATACTTTTTACCTCTGGCAAAAACCGGAAGATGTATTGCAGGCTGAAAAGTTTATTAAGAATGGCAGTATAAAGCTCACAAAAGAGAACTGGGCTTCGCAAATGCAGAAGCTCATCATGCCGTTAACCAAAGATTACCAGGTTGAGTTTGATAAATCGCTGATAAAGGAAGTAAAAAGCGGTGAGCCTGAAGTAAAGCTGATGCTACAGGAAAAGGGCGATTACCTGGTGTTTCAACCCATATTTTCCTACAAAGGTTTTGAAACCAAGGCATCCGACAAGGATACCATCACCATCCCCGATGGGGATAAAATATTAGTGGTACATAGAAATAAAGAAGCCGAATTACGCTTTCTCGATAAACTCGGTTCATTACATTCCCAATTTATCCGTCCGCATGAAGGAAATAGCTTGATATTAAAAGGGCCGGATGTATTAAAAAATAACTGGTTCTTCCTCTTTGTTGATTCCATGAAAGAATTGAAAGTGCCGGTATTTGGTTTTGAGGCGCTCCGGAATTTTCGGTTTAATACGGCAAGGCCATCTACCCACATTCACGTAAGCAGCGGGCTGGATTGGTTTGATGCTAAAGTGGAAATAGATTTTGAGGGACAGCGGGTAGGTATCAACGATATTAAAAAGGCGTTGGCTTCCAAACAGTCATTTGTACAATTGGGCGATGGCACATTGGGGATATTACCTGATGAATGGCTCAAAAGATACTCGCTGTTGTTTAAAGTAGGCGACGGTAAAAATGATAAACTCCGCTTGTCGAAATATCACATGAGTGTGATTGACGAGTTATACGAAAACCGGGATGCGACAGAATTAAGTTTTGCATTGGATGAAAAATTTGAACGGCTCAGGGAGTTTAAAAATATACCGGAAATTGTTCCTCCGCTTCACTTGCAGACCATTTTACGGCCCTACCAAACGGCTGGTTACCAGTGGCTGAATTATTTGAATGAAGTAGGCTGGGGAGGTATTTTGGCGGATGACATGGGATTGGGTAAAACGGTACAGGCGCTCACCATGCTACACCATTACAAAGCACAGGAAGGCAAATTAACGGCCATCGTGGTTTGTCCAACCACATTGATCTATAACTGGGAAAATGAAATAAAAAAGTTTACCCCGGAACTTACCTGGCGCATACACCATGGAAGCATGCGGACAAGGGATATTTTGGAGATGCAAAGTGCGAATATCATAATTACCACCTACGGCACTTTGCGCAGCGATATACAGGTGCTGATGAAAATATTTTTTGATTATGTGGTGCTCGATGAAAGCCAGGCTATAAAGAACCCGGCTTCAAAAGTTACCAGGGCGGCCTGCCTGCTAACAGCGAAAAACCGTTTGTGCATGAGCGGAACCCCACTTCAGAATAACACTTTCGATATTTTCGCTCAAATGAATTTTCTCAATCCCGGGCTGTTGGGAAGCATGGATTTTTTCCGCAATGAGTTTGCCACGCCTATTGATAAGTTTGGGGAGCAGGAGCAAAAAGACCACCTCCGGAAATTGTTGTACCCTTTTATCCTGCGGCGCACCAAAGAGCAGGTAGCCAAGGACCTGCCGGAAAAAACAGAGACCATTTTGTTTTGCGAAATGGAAAAAGAGCAGCGGAAAATTTATGATGCATACAAAAATAGCTACCGCGATAAGATATTGGGGGTAATAGACCAGCAGGGGATTGATAAATCGCAACTGACCATTTTGCAGGGCCTGATGAAGCTTAGGCAAATTTGCGATAGCCCGGCAATTTTAAACGAAGAAGATAAATATCCCAATCATTCCATAAAATTAGATGAGCTGACGAGGGAAATCGAAGAAAATATTGGGGAACACAAGGCGCTGATATTCTCCCAGTTTCTGGGTATGCTGGCGCTGATAAAAGATAAATTGCGGGAACAAGGTGTCCCCTTCGAATATTTTGATGGCAGCACCAGCATTCTTGACCGTCAAAAAGCGATTGAGAATTTTCAAAATAATGACGAATGCAGGGTATTTCTGATCTCATTAAAGGCCGGTGGCGTGGGCCTCAATCTTACCGCCGCGGATTATGTTTACATTGTGGACCCCTGGTGGAACCCCGCTGTAGAGCAACAGGCTATTGACCGTACCCACCGTATCGGGCAAACAAAAAATATTTTCGCTTATCGTATGATCTGCATTGATACGATTGAAGATAAAATACTACAGTTGCAGGAACGCAAACGCAAGCTGGCAAGTGAACTGATTTCAGATGATGTTAATTTCGTTAAAGCGCTGAGCAAGGCGGATGTGGAATACCTGTTTAGCTAAAACGTGGTCCGTGTACCCACGAACCACAAGATAACCCCTAAGAAGTAATGTAATCCTTCAAACGCTGAAATTCCCTTTTATCGCTTGATACAAAGAGAGCGCTGCAAACTTCATAAAAAAATTTTGACAGTCCGGCAAATAATGATGTAGAATTGGTTTTCATATATAGTGGATTTGAATATAAAGGTATATATTCAGGATACTCGGGTCAATAGTAAATCTTCTAAATTTTTGTAGTAGTAATTTCCGAAGGGAATGCGGGTTTATGACGGTTACGGTGATTCAAAACAGAAATCCTTTGGTAAGTTAAATAAGGGCTTCGCCTTGTGTTGCTACACTATAACCCATTCTTTAAAAATCCTTGTACCGCATATCATATTGGAACTTTTCCCACGTAATAACATCAGAACTTCTTGCCCCGTGCCTGAATATAAAAGGCTCCAAACCCGCCAGCCGGCGGGGCAAAAAAACGCAAATTAAATTATCCCCTTTTATTGAAATATACACGGTTGTCAATGCAAGCCGGCAGGTGTTTTTTTACAAATAACGTGGGTAAAGCTCCCCAATGGTATTCAGTATAAGAGGGCGATGCAACAATGACGCCATGGAATTCTTCTGCCTGGACAAAAAAGATAAATAGCCGGATGCAAAAAGTAAGTTCAGTATTTGCCATAAGTTGGGCCGTCTGCTGAATTCGAAATTTTTAATTCCTCACCCCTCCATGTGATTCCATCCCTGTGCTACTAATTTATGTTTGTTACCGCCCCTGGTTAAAATATGCGTGCCTTCTTCCACATCCGTCATGTACCCGATCACGCTTATCTGCTCATTCAATACAATCTTATCATAATCAGCCTGGGCCAGCGTAAACAAGAGTTCATAATCTTCGCCACCGCTCAACGCACAGGCTGTAGGGTCCAGCTCAAGTTTATAAGCAAATTGCCGGGCCTCTTCATGTATGGGTATTTTATCTTCATAAATGATACAGCCAACATTACTTTGCTTGCATATATGAAGGGCTTCACTGCTGAGCCCATCACTCACATCTATCATGGAGGTAGGTGTAATTTCACTTTCCGCAAAAAATTCAATGATATCCTTTCTTGCTTCGGGTTTTAATAGTTTTCCCACAATGTAAGACTGACCTTCAAGGTCGGGCTGAGAGCCGGTTTCCGCAAAAATTCTTTTTTCCCTTTCCAAAATAGTAAGGCCCAAAAACGCAGCGCCTACAAATCCGCTTACACAAAGCAAATCACCTTTTTTAGCAGTACTTCTTTTTACATATTTATCAGGCGCCACTTCACCAATAGCGGTAATGGAAATCACAAATCCTTTTTGCGAAGAAGTAGTATCACCACCAACCAGGTCAACATCATATTTTTCGCAGGCGGCATATACACCTTCGTAAAATTCATCCATTGCTTCCAGGCTAAA
>JANOTW010000794.1:0-17830 GCA_031416575.1 Ferruginibacter sp. | reverse complement strand
TGTTTTCTGAAGGGCAGTTTGACCAGGATTTCAAAACAGCCTATCGGTACGACCTGACTGATATAGCAGTAATCGCTTCAAAAAAGACAGGGGCAAACAACTCATTGGGTGCAGGGTACATGATCCGGTTTAGGAACAATGAAGTTATTCATAGGTTTATCCAGCAATACTCAAACGTAAAAAAATATGATCTGTTCAGGCTTGGTCACAGAATTTCAACTGACCAAACCATTAGTAACAATAACCCTGTTCAATTCAGGCTCAGATACAGAATTGGCATGGAAAGGGCCTTGAATGGAAAAGATGTTGACCCTAAAGAATTTTATTTTAAGCTAAATAATGAATATTTGTTTTCTATTCAAGGTAGAGAAACAGATTTGGAAATAAGACTGATACCGGCATTTGGTTATGCAATTAATGACAATCATAAATATGAATTTGGAATTGACTACCGGCTGAATGAGTTTATATCCGGTTCTTCCAGAAATCAGTTTTGGCTATATTTAGGATTGTTTATAAGTATGTAAGTTAGCATAACTTATTTAGGAAAATTATTGAAGGGGCAAAAGGGTGCATTTCAAATTTTCGCTCCACTTATCAAGGCCGTGGCCGGTGGAACACCGTCCACGGCTGGCTGCCCCTGGCTGGTGCCCCACCAGCCAGCGAAAATTTGAATTGCACCCGGGCAAAATCATCGGTGCGCAATACAGCGTATAAGATAGCAAACCCAATATTTACTTATTCATAAAAAAATAAATTTAACGTAATGAACCGGCCTTTACTCAATCAACAGGAACTTATAGATATGCTGTGTTATAAGCCGGAAGGTTTGCAACAGGCAGATGCTGAGGAAAAACTAATAACAAACGGGCCCAATGAACTGGTCCGTGAAAAGAAAATACCTGTTTGGGTAAAGTTCCTGAAACAGTTTCAGGACTTTATGATTATTGTATTGATGGCCGCCGCACTTATATCGGGTATCGTGGGTGATATAACAGATATGCTTATCATTTTGCTTATTGTTATAATTAATGCCATTATTGGTTTCGTGCAGGATTACCGGGCCGAAAAAGCGGTAGAAGCATTGCGTAATATGGCAGCGCCGAATGCTACTGTTATGCGGGATGGAAATATCAGGGTGATACCTGCGCAGGAATTAGTACCGGGGGATAAGGTATTATTGGAAGCCGGACAAATAGTGCCGGCCGACATCCGTTTAATAGAAGTACATAGCCTTAAAATGCAGGAAGCAGCTTTAACAGGCGAAGCCCACGATGTGGAAAAACATACTGGTGAATTGGAGGGGGAAGACATGCCGCTGGGCGACCGGAAAAACATGGCTTTTAAAGGAACGTTTGTTACCAATGGACGTGCACAGGGAATGGTAGTACAAACCGGTATGGAAACAGAGATGGGCAAAATTGCCCGGATGCTGACCGGTGAAGATAACACTACTCCCCTGCAAAAGAGAATGACGCAATTTGGAAAAAAATTGTCCCTTGCCGTGTTGGGAATTTGTTTAGTGATTTTTGCAACGGGTTACCTGCGTGGCGAAAACCCTATCCAATTATTGCTTACCGCCATTTCTGTAGCCGTAGCCGCAATACCTGAAACATTGCCTGCTGTGATAACCATATCGCTGGCTTTTGGCGCCAAACGGATGGTAAAGCGCCAGGCGCTTATCCGCAAATTACCGGCGATAGAAACACTGGGTTCAGTCACTTATATCTGTACGGATAAAACCGGTACGCTAACCCAAAATAAAATGCAGGTTGAAAAATCGGTAATTGTAAATAGTAATACTGGTGATGAAACCAATCATCTTTTATTATTGAACATGGCGCTGAGCAATGATGTACAGGTAAATGAAGAAAGAAAACCGTTAGGCGATTCTACTGAATTGGCTTTATATGAATATGCTGCCGGCAAGGATTATTTTAAAAATGATTTGCAGGATAAATATCCCCGCATTCTGGAAATACCTTTTGATTCGGTGCGTAAATGCATGAGCACGCTGCACAGGTACGAAAGCAGGCATTTATTATTGACAAAAGGAGCAGTGGAATCATTATTGGAACGCTCCTCCCCGCAGCAGATACCCGGCGGTAAAGATTTGGAGCAACAGACCGAAGCAATGGCTGCCGAAGGCTACCGTGTGCTGGCACATGCGTATCGCTGGATAGATGATTTTTCGGATCAAACATCCATTCACGATCTGGAAAATAATTTAATTATCATTGGGCTCACAGGTATCATGGATCCCCCCCGGTTGGAGGCTGCACAGGCAATAGCTGATTGTTATTCGGCAGGCATACAGCCGGTAATGATAACCGGCGACCACCCGGAAACAGCCCGTAACATTGCAACGAAAATTGGTATTTTAACCAAAGAAGATGCCAGCAACCAGTATGCGGTTATTACAGGCAAAGAATTAGCTCAACTGAAATGGGAAGACTTTTTGAACCGGGCGGAAAAAATAAGGGTGTATGCAAGGGTATCGCCGGAGCAAAAATTGCATATTGTGAAAGCCCTGCAGGAAAAAGGCCATTTTGTTGCTATGACAGGCGATGGTGTAAATGATGCTCCTGCCTTAAAAAATGCGGATATAGGTGTGGCAATGGGTATCACAGGTACGGATGTTTCTAAAGAAGCGGCCCACATGATTTTGCTGGATGACAATTTTGCCACCATTGCAAAAGCAGTGAGAGAGGGCAGGAGAATATTTGATAACATCCGCAAATTTATCAAATATGTCCTCACTTCCAATTCCGGTGAAATATGGACAATATCATTAGCTCCGTTATTTGGGCTTCCCATACCACTGTTACCTGTTCATATTTTATGGTTAAACCTGGTAACTGATGGTTTACCAGGCCTTGCCCTTTCCAGTGAAAAAGCAGAGAAAGATATTATGCAGCGGCCACCCCGCCATCCTAAAGAAAGTATTTTCGCGAATGGGTTGGGTGTGCATGTGCTGTGGGTAGGTTTATTGATGGGCGCCGTTGCCCTGTGCACGCAGGCGTATGCCTATCACGCAGGCGACCTGCCCTGGCAAACTATGGTGTTCAATGTACTTTGCCTCAACCAGATGGGCCATGTCCTTACCATGCGGTCAGAACGACAGTCTTTTTTTAGCATAGGTTTTTTCACCAACAAACCCCTTATTGGCGCAGTATTACTTACCGTGCTGCTTCAGTTGGCGGTAACGTATGTGCCTTTTCTGCAAGCTATTTTTAAAACAGAAGCCTTGACATTAAAGGAATTCCTGTTAGTAGCCGCCGCCTCAACAGTGGTGTTTTTCGCGGTTGAAATTGAAAAAGTATTTATCAGGAAAAAAATCAGGAGCAGGGCAGGCAGGGAAACTGTTAGTGCCTGAGGCAACAATATTTAAAGAAGAAATGGATAAAATAAAATTGCAGTCCCCCTTATCCAAAGCAGTTTAAAGTAAGCGGTTTTTATCTTTTTTGTCCAGGCCGGGAAGCAATGTGGTACATCGTTGCATCGCCCTCTTGTACCGCATACCATTGGGGAACTTTAATTGCGTTATGTTAACCCATTCATAAATTCCCGCCGTGGTCGGTATCCCACCGGCCACGTTCCTGATAATTGTAGCGATAATTTGGGATGCACCCATTGAATATGCAAGTCAATACATCTGGTAAAAATTAAAAACTAAAATATACACACATGAAAAAGTTTGCTTTTATTATACTCATTTTATCAGGCGTTACAGCCTGCGACAACAGTACCCGCAACGGACAGGATGCAGCCCAACTTGCTGCTTATACAACCAAAGGGGACAGTATTGTAAAAATTACTTTTGATACCCTGCGAAATGCCCTAATAAAAACTATGGGAGAAAAAGGGCTTGCCGGGGCATTAAGGTTTTGTAATGTGCAGGCATTACCCATTACAGCTTTATATGCTTTCAATGATATTTCCATAAGCCGTGTAACCAATAAAAACAGGAATCCTGAAAATGAACTTTCGGCATTTGATAAGATACAATGGGAAAAATATGAAGCCTTGCTGGCAAAGAAAGATTCACTGAAGCCGGTGGTAGTCCCTAACAATAATGAGATACATTACTACAAACCAATTATTATGCAGGGTATGTGCCTTAGCTGCCATGGCACGGTAGAAAAAGAAATCCCGAAAGAATTATTACCGGTAATTGATTCTTTATACCCATCGGATAAAGCAAAGGGATATAAAGCTGGTGATTTAAGGGGTATGTGGCATATAGAATTTACAAAGAGAAACAAGTAATTCTATTCACCGCATCGCCTCACGCCTCCTGCAAGGAACGTGGCCCAAACGAAATATAATTACAAACGCACAGGCTAAAGGAGAGGCCTTGCTGAGAAATAAAAGCATATCTTAAACCCAAAATCATGAATGTAAAAAATACAATCCCTGAGTCATACCTTAAGTTGCCGCAAATAGTATTTTTTACAGTTGCCGTCCTGTATTTTGGCAAAGCATTATTTATACCCCTTTCTTTTGCGCTTTTAATCGCATTAATCCTTTACCCGTTTTGTAATTGGCTGGAAAAACATAAATGGAACCGCAGCATTGCCATAGTTATTTCATTGGTAATCGTAATATTTTTATTTGCCGGTATAATATGGCTTTTGCTATGGCAGTTAAAGTACCTGAAAGATGATATCCCTTTTCTTGCACAAAAAATACAGGCGGCTTTACTACAACTTCAGCAATGGCTAAATGATAAAGTTGGCATCGCATTTAATTTAGAGACAAACTGGATGGAAAATACAGCCCGGAATTCCGGCAGCAATATCAGTTCGTTTTTACAATCTGCTTTTAAAAGCATGGGCGGCTTTTTGTTCTCCCTGTTTATTATTCCTGTTTTTACAGCGCTGTTCCTGTACCACAGGGAACAATTTGTACAGTTTTTAAAATCTTTGATTGAGGAGAAATATCATCCCCGCCTTCAAATTATTTTACATGAAGCATCTTATGCTTACCATAAATATATCATCGGCCTTATTAAGGTATATCTGATAGTGGGAACTTTAAACAGTATCGGATTGCTGTTGTTGGGTGTTGAACATGCAATATTGTTTGGTATGCTTACTGCATTTATGACGATGGTTCCCTACGTTGGAATTATCATCAGTTCGCTGCTGCCAATAACGGTGGCATGGGTTACAACAGGTTCGTTACTTTATCCATTAGGTGTGGTGGGCATATTTGCATTTGTTCAATACCTTGAAAACAGTGTTATTTTTCCAAAGGTGGTGGGCAAGCAACTGAATGTAAGCACATGGGCCATACTGGCAGCCCTCCTTGCCGGTGGAATAATTTGGGGCGTTTCGGGTATGGTTTTGTTCATGCCTTTTGTTGCCATACTAAAAATCATCAGCGGCCACATAGAAGAATGGCGCCCACTGAATATTTTATTGAGCCGTGCAGAAAAAACAAAAGTGCCTGTAAGTAAATAATAAAGCGTTTGTTTCGGAGCAGGGTAATCAGGCCTAAAGGCTGAAGTTCCACAATGAATTAATGTTGATCCGCCCGTGGCAGACACTACTGAAGTTCAATCAGGGATATTAGCTGGTAAAAAATAACAGGATTGTCTGCATGTTACCATTGCATATCCAATTATCTTAATTGCCCCGCAGCCCACTGCAGCGCTACCTGCGTTTTATAAAATTTAGCTTTTAGTTCCGTTAGTTTTTGTAACGCTTCCAATACTTTGTTCTCCCTTGTATTCAACAAAAATAAAGTGCTTTCCCCGGCTTTAAAACGGGTATCTTCCCCCCTGAACAAAGTTTGGTAATTAATATAGGCTTGCTCATAAATAGTGATTTGTTTTTGCAGGCCGGAGAGTTCGTTGTAATAATAGCGGATTTTATTTTCTATTTCCTGTTGTTGTAAACCAAGTGCGTAATTGGTTTCAATTATTTTTAATTTGGCTATTTTATAAGCTCCCCTGCCTTCGCTCAGGCGTAAGGGCATTCCGAAATCTATTCCGAATTTATTGTTGTTTTCATAAAAGGATGCGCTGGCTCCTTTAAAAACATCGTATCCTTTATTCAGTAAGTTTGTTTTTACATTCAGTGTAGGTAATAAACTTTGAAATTTTAGTTTTCGCTCTATGTCCAAACTTTGCAGTTTATATGAAAATATACTTAGCTTGGGATGTGATAGCCTGGCGGTATATAAAATTTCATCTAATACCCCCAATGATAAGTCACTGATATTTTGCAGGTTCCATTTATTACCGGGTACTACGGCTTCATTCAATTGATAAAAAGTATTATTTTCCAACCATAAAAAAGCGGAAAGCCCAACGCCCGCATTTTTAAAATTTACGAGTGATTCGTTTTGTAAATACTGAAAATTTTGTAATTGCGCAAGCGCTTCTATGGTATCTATTGCCGGCCTGTCCCCTTCCCTAAAACCAATTTTTACCAATGCAAACCTTGTTTCATTAATTTTCACGGCATCCGATAAAATTTGATATACCTGGTATTCCTTCACCCAGTTCCAATAACTGTTATACGCCTCATTCAATAATTCGTTGATGGTATTCAATCTTTCACTTTCACTTTGCAGCCTGAAAATTTTGGATTGCTGCAAAGTAGCCCTGCGGTTATCCATTAGCAGGTTTTTTGCTAATGGAAGGGATATGCCGACATAACTTGTTTTACCAAAAGTAGATTCGTTGTTTAAAAATTGGCCCCTATTATTTTCCAACCCCGCCTTTACTTCTATACCATACCAGGTAGGAATTTTTAATTCAGGGTTGGTATATTGATAATAATTTTTCCCGTCGAAGGTTTTTTGTTCGCTGTTTACATAAGCAAGGGGATCGAACCCTCCACGGGCAATTACAATAGCCGCCTTCGCTTTTTCAATGTTGATGTCTGCCTGTTTTACAATGGGATGGTATTTTTTTACAATGGTGATAAAATCTTCGGGTGTTAACACAGCCGTACCCGTAAACGTATTTTGTGCCATACAAAATATTGGCGCCCATACAATAAAAAGCAGTTTACCAAATCGTAACATTTTTTTTAATTAAACTTTGAAAAATAAACCAGGGCCCTTATAATTTACCAGGTAAAAAAAAGTACAAACCCGTAATAAATGGAATTTTGAATTTCTATCTGCTACGTGGGCAAGATCCACAATGGTATGCGGTAGAAGAGTACCCAAATAAGCTGAGGCTGATGTTTCGCTCATTACAACGTAATTAAAGTTGCCCACAGATATTCAGTACACGAGTGCGACGCAACGATGATGCCAGGTGCTTCACAGCCGGGACAACAATTATTACGGTTGTATAGAAGAGCGATCCGCCGCGGCGTACAAGTGACAACGATGCCGCCATGGATACTTCGGCCCCGCTCAGTACTTCAGCCCGGTCATAAAAAAAACAAATCAAGCTTTTACCCATTGTACTTTAAAGGCCGGTTTTATTTTTTTTCTTTCCCGTCTTTTTGTTCATTGGTTTTATAGTAATCAGGCGGAAAGCCATTTATGTTCCGCCATAGTTCATACCAAACCGGAACATCTTTTATCAAAGCCATGCCTTGTGCGCCCGTACCCATTTTTAATTGCCGCGGCCATTTTTTATCTTCCACATCTTCGGCCACCAAAACCCTGAATTTGCCGTTATCACTCACCGAACTTTCGATGGCGGCTACTTTGCCGCCAAAAGTACCATAAGAACTTTCAGGCCAGCCACTAAATACAACAGCGGGAAAGCCATCAAACATAAACCGCACTTTTTGCCCGATTTCCAATAACGGTAAATCAACCGGCCGAACAAAAATTTCCACGGCGTATTGAATAGTGTCCGGTACAATCTCTACGATCATTTCACCCTCTTTTACAATTTCGCCAATACCGGCTTTCCTTGCATTTACAATCTGGCCGCTTTGGGGCGCCGTAATAAAATATAATTTGCTCCGGATGTCATAATTCATATATTGGTTTCGCAGTTTGGATATTTCCCCCTGCCCGCTTGCGATTTGGGAGATGGATTGAAACCGGTCGCCCGATGCTTTGGATATTTTTTCGTTGTAATCCTGCATGGCGCCATTCACCTCCAATTGCAAAACGAGCAACTCCTGCTTCGCATTTAAAAATTTTATTTCAGCGCTGGTTTTCTTTGCGGTGGCAGTTTGGTAACTCATGTTTCTTTGCTCCAACTGTGTCAGGGAAACCAGGCCGCTATCATACATGTTTTTTTGCCGGCGGAATTGTACGGCGGCAATCGCGAAGTCATTGTTGGCCGCAAGCATTTCCATACTATCGCTTTGTACCTTCATTCGTTGCTGGCGAAACTTGTTTTCTATCTGTGATATTTTTAACGCCCTCCCCTGCGCCAATGCGCTTATTTGCATATCAGCAGCGCCTGCTTTATTCTTATATCCCTGCACACTTGCTTCTTTAGCTTCCAATTGCTCCCGTGTCCTGTTTAATAAATTGGGATCCAAATAGTCATCCTTAATTTCGGATAACTTAATGATGGTATCTCCCGCCTTTACATAATCCCCTTCCTTTACATGCCACTTGGCTACTTTGCCGGGTATGATGGTATTTAATTGCTGTGGCCGCTGCTCCTGCCTTAAAGTAGTGATAGCGCCGGTGGCACGTATATTTTGTGTCCATGGGATAAAAAGTACTAACCCCAGCCCTGCTACGATACCCAATAACCAATACCGTACTTTGCTCTTTTTATCCACCCGGTAAATATTTTCAAAAGAGTGAATGGTATTTTCTTTATACAGTTGGCCTTCTATGTTAATTTCAATAAAATTCATAGTGCTAATTTTTTATTAAAGGTTCTACGGTGTTCCAGTTTCCCACCGCTTTAACAGCGCCTTCCTGCATATAAATTACTTTATCGCATTTAGAGGCGAATTCATGATCATTGCTAATAACCAATATGGTTTGGTGTGGTGTACCATGCAATAAATAATCAATAATTTGTCGCTTGATTTTTTCTTCAATACCATTAAAAGGCTCTTCCAACATTACTAAACGGGGATGATTGATTAAAGCCCTTAACAGCAATATTTTTTGAATAATTTTTTGCGGCAATTTTTTACCCGCCGGGTATAAATAGGTGTTAAAGCCATCCGGCAATTCTGATATATATTTTTTTAGGCCAATCTTTTCCGCCACTTCTAAAATGTGCTGTGCGGAAATATTGGGCCATCCCATAGCGATATTTTCTATAAGGGTGCCTTCAAAAATATCCTGGTGACTAAATAGTATGCCAGTTTGCGAACGCAGGGATTGTAATTTGTAATTGGTTACGGGCATATTATTAATGAGCAGGCTACCGCTGAAATTTTTGTAAGCGCCCGTGAGTAAACGCAGTAAAGTGGACTTGCCTGAACCTGCACGGCCCATGATGCATACTTTTTCATTTTTTTCAATTGACAGGTTTAGAACACTTAACGCATTCTTTGTGACATCGAAATTATCCGTGTAATTAAAGTTTACATGGTTCATTTCTATGGATAATCCTTCGAGCTCATTTACTAATTCCACACTTCCTTCTTCCTCTATTGGGTTATCGGTAACCTTTCCTAATTTTTCTACAGAGGTTAATACATCATAAACATTAGCAAGGTTTACAATTAATTTTTCTACGGAAGCAATCATCATTAAGATAACTATTTCCGCTGCTATAAACTGGCCAATATTTAATTGTTGGTTTACCAATAAAATACTGCCTACAATCAACATAACAGCGGTAATTAAAACCTTAAACCCTATTAAGCTCCAATACTGCCATAGCAAAACTTTAAAATGGGTGGTTCTTGATTGTAAATACCCTGTAACCAATTTATCTGTTTTTTCAATATTCAAGGAAGTGTGCTTGGCGAATTTGAATGATTTAACTACCCTGCTCATTTCCTGCAACCACCCTGCAACAGCATATTTATAATCACTTTCTTTTAAACTGGATTCCATACCCCTGGCGCTGGTTATTCGTAACATTAAATAAACGATGAGTACCAGGAATATCCCAAAAAAAATAAATACAGGATGGTAAAAAGACAGTAGTAATAATCCAAAAATAATTTGAATTGTAGCGGCCGGTATATCTAATAGTAGTTTTGCGATGCCCTTTTGCAGGGATACCGCATCAAAAAAGCGATTAACCAATTCGGGTAGATAATAACCATCAACAGCCAGTAAATTTAGTTTGGGAATTCGTTCAGCAAATTCGAAGGAGTAGCGTACAAATATTTTTTGTTGCACTTTTTCAATCAGCCGCATTTGATTTACCTGCAACATGCCATTGAGGAAAACACCCACCACCACAAAAAATATAAGAACTATCAATGAAGTAGAAATGGAGCCGCCTAAAACAAAACTGATAATGGATTGAATACCGAGGGGTAAAGAAAGCTGAATCAACCCATTGAGTATAGCATAAAAATAAACGGACGAAATTTCATTTTTTTCTAACTTGATAACTTTTAATATTCGTTTTACAGGGTTAGCGAAAATATTCTGCGTAGCATTTTCTGCCATAATCAATTAATTAATTTATACTTTCAAAGATAGTTCCAGTTGTGCAACACATGCTATTACATTTTTTAAAAATATGATTACAAGGTTTTGTAAAAATCCGCTGCGAAAGTAAGGGAGAATTTTTAAACTAATATAAAGGAAAAAGTATTAAGATTTTTTTAAGAAGCCTTTTACAGTATTGTGACAAAATTAATTATAAGCCAAAAATGAAACATCACTTATGTTATAAACCAGCATTGCTTTCTGGGCAAGGCAATTACATTTCAATTTAGCTTCATTGGCAAGCTTCTCCCGATTTCCCGGGATCGCACTACAATACAACCATGCTTTTTGTCCGGGCTAAGAAGCTATGTGGGGCATCGTTGCATCGCCCTCTTATACTGAATACCATTGGGGAACTTTAATTGCGTTATACTGAGCAATTCCTAAGGCGCAGTCTATGAACTGGCAGAAGGCCTCCTTTTGGAACATCCCGACCTGTGCCGACCTTTCGGCATTTTTCGGGAAAGCCTGTCCCGGTTCATCGGGAGGGCCCGGGGCCAAACAGGGCCTTCAAATTATGCCCCCCTTTACAAAACAGTTCGCCCTTTGAATATAAATGACTTGTAAATTTTATTCATGTTGTTATTAGCGAAACATCAACGCCGGTTTATTTGGGTACTCTTGTACATTATTTCATTATAGAAAATCCACATAATTTGTATTTATCAATGCCACTATTTTTCACGAAGTACCTAAATTAATCGTGGCGATTAAAACTAAAGTACCATTGATAATTCTTCTGTTTTCCAGGATTTTAAAATGTGACAACTTGTTTGCAGTTTTTTCCTTAGCTCCTTATCAACCGCCGACGGGGCTAATAGCCGCCGTCGGGGTTGTAGTATCCCGAAACGCTTACCTACTTGAAACTGTCACCCAACCCCGTCAGCGGTTAAAAACCCTGACGGCGGTTGAGTGAAGATGAAGAAACTTTCGATTGAAAAAAATAAGGGCCAGGGCCCTAAAATAATCGGGAGGATTAAAACTGAAGGACAATTTATAATTGATTATTCTCCTGTTTTCCCGGATTTAAAAAAGTGACAACTTGTTTGCGGTTTTTTTCGCCCTAGCGCCTAAAGAAGCAACCAGCTAAATATGCTACCCAAACAAATGACCCTGTGGATTATCTGTCACCGCTTTCTTCTCCCACTCAATTTCCCCGCTTTTAGAATATTCTGTAAACTTTCCCCCACTGTTTTCCAGCCCATCGCTTCTACTATATTGAACACTCAGAACTCCTTGCCCCGCCTCGTAAATGAAGAAGTTTAACATAGCTACAATTGATCTTGCAAATAGATAAAGGGAATTACTTAATCTTGCACTTGTTTAATTTTTAAAGGCTTATGTGTGTGAACTGATCAATTTAAGTATTACCATTGGTTTAATTTTTTTACAAACGGATTTATTTTATACCTTTAAATTACAATAACGGCCATTAATTTATTGCAACCAGTAGTTATAAAACATGCTGTATGCCGGGCCGGCAGTAATAAGCCGATGGACTGCGGCACCTGAACTAATTTATTTAAAATGAAAAATGTACTGCTGACATTTACATTCTCCTTTTTTTTACCGGGAATTTTTATTCCCCGGTTACACAACAATAAACCTTTACCCGTTACCAATTTTACAAAAAACAATATTATTAGTTGTGGCCCCGGTTCACCCGAAAATATTGATACAACTGAAAATGGCAAGTTCATAATACCGCTTCCTGGCTGGGGGCGCTATTCCTACAGCATTTCCACCACCAACGATAGTGCTCAGTTTTATTTTAACCAGGGATTGAATATGTATTACAGCTACCACATGAGGGAAGCAACCGCATCTTTCAGGGAAGCAGCCCGCTTTGATCCTGGCTGTGCGATGGCTTATTGGGGCCAGGCATTGGCAATGGGGCCATATTATAATTTTGCCCACGGATACAAAATGCCAAAGGAGGTACCTGCGGTATTGCAACTGATGAACCAATCCATAAGCAATGCTACTGTTAAAGAGAAACATCTTATTGAAGCAATGGGCCGCCGGTATTCACCTGATACTTCTGATACACAAAGAGGAATTTTAAACCTGGCCTATGCCCGTGGGTTGAGGGAACTAATTTCCCTATACCAGGACGACCAGGATATAAAAGCCTTTTATATAGATGCCATGATGCTGATACATCCCTGGGATTTCTGGAACAATGATGGTTCGGCAAAGGAATGGACGCCTGAACTGGTGGATTTTTGTGAAACCGCATTGAAGGCGAACCCTAATCATCCAGCCGCTTTGCATTACTATATTCATTTAACGGAAGCCTCCCGTCATCCTGAAGTTGCGCTTCCCCATGCGGATGTATTAAAAAACCTTTTGCCGGGAGTGGCGCACATGGTTCACATGTCGAGCCACGAATACGAAAGAAATGGCTTGTATGCAAAAGGGGTAGAAGCAAATGATAAGGCCGACGATAACCTGGGTTACTACAGTTCCATCGTAAAAAACATTTCCCTCAATAAACATCTTCCTCATTATTTCGCGGTACAATCTTATTGCGCACTTAGCGGGGGCATGTATAAAAAAGGCATGAGTGCTGCATTGCGCTGCAGGAACAGCGTTTCCCCGACCTACGAAAAAACGTACGACCAATACCTGTACATGATGCCCGTTCTTACGCTCGTGAGGCTTGGTAAATGGGAAGAAATATTAAGCGATAGCATCGTACCTGATGCCCGGTGGCCTTATGCCATGCTGCTGTATAATTTTGCAAGGGGCCTGGCATTTGTTTATACCGGCCATTCAGATTCCGCTACCATGCAACTTCTTCAGCTTCGCAGCAGGTTGAACGATCCAATATTAACGATAAGGCGTATTCCAATGAATACCCCTTTGCAGGGAGCTGGCATAGCTGAAGAAATTTTGAACGCTGCCATTTTATTCTCTCAAAAAAAATACGATACAGCGATTAGCCGCCTTAAAAATGCGATTGAGATAGAAGACAGCTTGATTTATTCGGAGCCGAAGGATTGGCTTATTCCTGCCCGTCAATTTTTGGGGGCCTACCTTTTAAAGCTGGGCAGGCCTGCCATGGCGGAAAAAGTTTACAGGGAAGATCTTGTTTGGAACCCTGGTAATGGATGGTCTTTGCTGGGGTTGTGCCAAAGTCTCGAAGCGCAGCACAAAAGCAAACATTTGGCTGAATACAGGTCTAAATACCTCCGGTCTTTTTCACATGCCGACCTTATGCCACCAGCTTCTGTTTTCATGAAATAATGGCCTCCCTGAAAGCAATGCAATCGCAGAGCCGAAGTATGAAGCGGAGCCGAAGTATATTCCCCACAAACATATTTTTTTGTCCAGGCTATGAAGCATTGTGGAACATCGTTGCATTGATAATCCCGATAGCGTATGCGTATCGGGACAGTCAATCCCGATAGAGAAGCATATCGGGCCCCTTCTATACAACCATACTTTTTGTCCGGGCTAAGAAGCTATGTGGAACATCGTTGCATCGCCCTCTTGTACCGAATACCATTGTGGAACTTTAATTGCGTTATACCGGGCGGTTCTTTAGGCTTAGTTAATGAACTGGCAGAAGACTTCCCCTTCAGTGCAATGTCATTTAGTTAAGGTTTTCAATTGCCACGGCCTTTAGGGCGTGGATTAAATTATAATTTAAAAAATTGGGCTTTAGCCCAAAATGCAGTTTGGCTAAAGCCAAAGTTGTAAAAAAATCTTCTTTCCCCGCCAGTTGGCGGGCGGGGAAATTCATTAAAAAAATCCTTTAGATACATGACATTTCCCTTCCCGAAAAATCCTGATGTTCCAAAAGGTGAGCACTTCCGCCAGTTCATAAACTGCGCCTGATGAATAGCCCGGTATAACGCAATTAAAGTTCCCCAATGGTATGTGGTACACGAGGGCGACGCAACGATGACGCTATGGAATTCTTCTGCCCGGACAACGAGCCTTTTTACTTTACTTGCCTGCAAACTTTACTTACTTTATAAACCCTATATACCCTATTTACCCTATATACTCTATATACCCTATATACCCTATATACCCTATATACCCTATATACCCTATATACCCTATATACCCTATTCACTTCAAACTCCTACTCAAACAAATCCCCCTGTACATTATGCGCCCCTTCTTTTTTCTCCCATTCCATTTCCATGCTTTTTGAATATTCCGTAAGCTTGGCCCCTACTGCCTTCCAGCCCATCACTTCTACCATGTTCTTTACTTTAAATTTCGCATTGCGTATCATTTGGCCGCGGCCACTTCTTACCACCAATAATGGTTCGTCTTCCGTTGTAACCATTTCAAGGCGATTGTCTTTTCCCTCTTTAATGAAGAAGAACTTACTGTGAAGCGTAGTGGTTTCAATTTTGAAACGCTTGATATTGTACTGCAATTTTTCATTGTCGAGATAGACGGCGGTGATTACTTTTTCGGAGCTGAACTTTTCTATCAGCAACACTTTTTCCACATCAAACCGCTGTGTTAATTCCTGGTCGGTAATTTCATAATTGCCATCATTAAAAATTATCATCAACCTGTCTTCCGCATCAAATTTACCGAGATACTCTCCCTTTTCTTCGGTATTTAACCGGCCAAATTTATTATCAAACCATAATTTTTTAGCATCCAAAGTTGACTTACCAGCTTCTTTGAACTTAACGGATTTAATGGGATATTTTGTAACCCGGTTGCCAATGGTGCCGCGGTTCTTTATCTCCAGCTCTTCAAAATAAAATTCCAATTCTTTTTTCTTGGCGCTACAGCCAGGGGTCAATACAATCTTCACCACCTCGGCTTCGCCATTTGCATTGGCGGTAAAATAATGCACCTTGCTTTTGTCCGCTCCTTTGGTAAGATCATAATCTTTATCCCTGGTAATAGCGGTTACGTTGAAACGCTTTGCAAAACTCACGCCCGTATTGCCATCCGCATAGATCATATTGTAAGTAGTGCGCTCATCATTTTTTTGAAAAACGGCCACATGCAAAATGTCCTTTCCTATAAATGCTTTGTCTATCACCCTTACCACTTTCATAATGCCGCCCTTGGTGAAAGCAATGATGTCATCAAGGTCGGATACCTCGGCGATCAGTTCATCCTTTTTTAAACCAGTGCCGATAAAACCATCCTCAAAATTAGCGTACAACTTAATGTTGGCGATAGCTACAGACTTAGCCTGTATGGTATCAAACTGTTTGATCTCCGTTTTACGTTGCCTGCCTTTTCCAAATTTTTTCAACAGGTTTTCGTAGTAGGCCACCGCATAATCGGTTAAATGTTCAATTTCAAATTTTACCTGTTTAATATCCGCTTCCAGGTTCTTTATCTGTTCGTTCAGTTCATCAATATCAAGGCGGTAAATCCGGCGAACAGGCTTTTCTGTCAGTTTAACAATATCCTCACGGGTAATGTTCCTGCGCAATAAATTTTTAAAAGGTGTAAAGGCTTTGTCAATGGCTTCAAGCACTTTCTCCCAGGTTTCATGCTTCTTCTCTAATTCCTTATATATCTTTTCTTCAAAGAATATTTTTTCCAATGAAGTGTAGTGCCATTTTTCCTGCAGCTCACTGAGTTTGATGGCCAGTTCCCTGCGTAATAACTCTTTTGTATTTTCAGTAGCTGTTCTTAACAATTCGGGTACACCCAAAAATTGCGGTTTGTTTTTTACTATCACGCAGGCATTGGGCGATATGCTTACTTCGCAATCGGTAAAAGCATAGAGCGCATCAATGGTAATATCCGGCGAAATACCAGGTGCCAGTTCAATGATGATCTCAACATCCGCAGCGGTATGGTCCAATACTTTTTTTATTTTTATTTTACCCTGTTCATTTGCTTTTACAATGCTATCCATCAACTGGGTGGTGGTAGTACTAAAAGGAACACTCTTTATCACCAGTGTTTTTTTATCAAGTTCTTCAATGATGGCCCTTACCCTTACTTTACCGCCTCTTTTGCCTTCATTGTAATTGGTGGCGTCCATGGTGCCGCCAGTTAAAAAATCGGGCAGGATCTCAAATTTTTTGCCCCTTAAACATTTTATGGAAGCATCTATCAGCTCGCAGAAATTATGCGGTAATATTTTAGTAGCCAGGCCAACCGCAATACCATCCGCACCCTGGGCCAGCAACAAAGGAAACTTCATTGGCAAAGTAACCGGCTCATTTTTTCTGCCATCATAGCTTACCGTCCAGTCGGTGGTTTTAGCATTAAAGGCAACTTCCAATGCGAACTTGCTAAGCCTTGCTTCAATATACCTGGGCGCCGCCGCATCATCGCCGGTGCGTACATCCCCCCAGTTTCCCTGTGTTTCAATCAGCAGGTCTTTTTGCCCCAGGTTTACCAATGCATCACCAATGCTGGCATCCCCATGCGGATGATATTGCATGCTTTGCCCGATGATATTGGCCACCTTATTAAAACGGCCATCATCCATTTCCTTCATGGCATGCAGGATACGGCGTTGTACGGGTTTTAATCCGTCTTCCAGCGCAGGTACGGCCCGTTCCAGAATAACATAGCTGGCATAATCCAAAAACCAGGTTTTATATTGCCCGCCAATGCCACTGTCGGTGTGTATGTAATCTTCTTTCTTTTTATTGGTTGCCATTTTTTATTAGTGCTTTTCTATATTGGATAATTTTTCAATCATAAAATTCAAACAAATATTTTTCTTCATAATCAATCCCAAATTTTTTTAAGAAATCAATGTATTCTTCTTTAAAGGTTACCTTTTTATGATGCTCTTTTTGATTAAAGATATATTTTACAACGTTATCCAACGCTGATTTGGAATAGGAGAAAGCGCCATAACCTTCCTGCCAGTAAAATTTTTGTTTTGTAAGATGGTTATCATTTATTAAATCGTTGGAACTCATTTTTATTTCCTTTACCAGGTTTGAAATAGATTGATTGGGATCTAAGCCAATCAATAAATGGACGTGTTCGGGCATGCAAAAAATTGCAAGGGGTTTGTGTTTCCTGTTCTTTGCGGTCAGACAAATAAATTTTTCTATCCTTTCCCTTGATGATTCATCTATCATGCAGTGCCTTCCTTTTACCGCAAAAACCAATTGGGTTAATAATTGTGTGTAGGTGTTTGGCATGGCGAAGATTTAGTTGGTTTAGAAATTTGGTTTGTTCAATTCGATTTGTTTATCAGGTGGCATTATCCGTGTAGCCTTAGTGCATTTTTTAAATTCCTGCAGAAAGGGTGGCTCCTACGGAGCCGATGTACATTACATTATTGTTCTAC
>JANOTW010000793.1:0-5503 GCA_031416575.1 Ferruginibacter sp. | reverse complement strand
TGGCGCTGGCAGCCGGAACAATGTTATCGCCCGGGGCAATTGGATTTTTAGCGGGTATCGGCATTACAAATGTATTTGTTTACCCGAAACCTCTGGTTAGCATCATTGTTACCGGCAAAGAATTACAGCATCCGGGAATGCCTTTACAGCCTGGACAGGTATATGAATCAAATTCGCATACACTTGTTGCGGCACTACAACAAATAAGGATATGGGATGTAAAAATTTCCTGGGCCGATGATAACCTGAACATCTTAAAACAAATTTTGCAATCGGTAATGAAAGAAAGTGATGTGGTGCTGTTAACAGGTGGCATCAGTGTAGGCGATTATGATTTTGTACTGGAAGCTGTTACCCAGTGTGGGGTAAAAAAATTATTTCACCAAATAAAACAGCGGCCGGGGAAACCGGTGTATTTTGGCAAAAAAGACAATCAACTGGTTTTTGCATTGCCCGGTAATCCCGCCTCGGTATTGACTTGTTTTTATGAATATGTATTACCAGCTTTGCAAAAATTGGGTAACCATAATAAAGAAGGATTAAGATCATTGCAGGTCCCCCTGGCAAAAAAATTTGAAAAAGCTGCCGGGCTTACCCATTTTTTAAAAGGTTATTATGACGGTGAAAAAGTACTTGTATTGGATGCGCAGGAAAGCTACCGCCTCAGTTCTTATGCCAAAGCCAACTGCCTCATAATAATAAATGAAGGCGCCACTCATTGCAACGAGGGCGAAATGGTGGAAATACATTTATTACCGGAATAATCAATCAGCATGCCCGAAAGCATTTTTTTATTTTACGCCTTATTGTTCCTGGTCGCATTTTTATATGCATCAGTAGGGCATGGCGGCGCCAGCGGGTATCTTGCATTGATGGCCATATTCAGCATTACACCGGAAGTGATGAAACCAACCGCACTCTTACTGAATCTTTTTGTATCACTTACTTCTTTCATCCAGTTTTACCGGGGCAAACATTTTCTCTGGAAAATATTTTTCCCCCTGGCGCTTGCTTCCGTGCCCCTGGCTTTTGTGGGGGGCCTTGTTGTGGTGGATGGATCGGTTTACAAAAAGATGCTGGGTTTGCTGCTGCTCATTCCGGTGGCACGCTTTTTATTCTTTAGCAATACCCCCGCCAGTGAATTGAAAAAACCGGATACCTTATTGTCAGTATTCATAGGCGCCGCCATTGGTTTTCTTTCGGGGCTAATCGGTATTGGTGGAGGGATTATTTTATCGCCCTTATTGTTATTTTTAAAATGGACCGACCAAAAACAAACCGCCGCTATCAGTGCATTATTTATTTTTGTAAATTCATCGGCAGGGCTTGCAGGCCAGCTTACCAAAGGGATTCAATTTAATACAAATATGGTTTGGTATGTAGCCATCGCTTTTGCGGGTGGATTGGGGGGCGCTTATTTTGGAGCGCTGCGTTTTAAGCAAACCATCCTGAAAAATGTACTGGCGGTTGTGTTGTTACTTGCAGCTTTTAAATTGTTATTTACCCATGCCTAAAATAGATCTTTGTCATTGCATTTAATTTTTTGAACCAGGCTTTTAAATTTCAATTAAGCATCGTTGAGTACATGATCCCGATAGCTTATGCGTATCGGCATGCACTTCTATACAACCATATTTATTTTTTTTGTCCGGGCTAAGAAGCTATGTGCAGCATCCTTGCATCGCCCTCTTGTGCTGAATACCATTGGGGAACTTTAATTGCGTTATGCCGGGCGGTTCATCAGGCGCAGTTAATGAACTGGAGGAAGACCTCCCCTTCAGGGGCCGGGGGCAAAACAGGGCCTTCAAATTATGCCTCCCTTTAAAAAACAGTTCGCCCTGTATAAATAATTGCCCTGTAAATTTTATACTCGTTGTAATTAGCGAAGCATCAGCCGCAGCTTATTTGGGTACTCTTGTACCGCATACCATTGGGGATCTTTAATTAACTTGACAAATAAAATACAAAAATGCTGTTACATGAGTTTTCATGCCATGAGAAGCAAACCATAAGTACCTGCATTTTTTTAATTCTACTGTTTGAGCCGCTGTTCGGTCTTTTAACCAACAGCCGTGGTAAGAAAATTAATTATGCAATAGAAAACATGCTGTAAATTACAGCGCCGGTTATACTGCTCAAGGGATAAATTAGTGATATTTATTTTGCACGATAACCTAATAAAATACGCTCCCGAATTAATTTAAAACGCAATTAAAGTTGCCCAATGGTATGCAGTACAAGTCCCGATTCAAGTGTAACATCGGGATGCCCCGATAAAAGATCGGGGCAAGCGATGCAAGGATGATCCACATAGCTTCACTGCCTGGACAAAAATTTTTACGCAGGTTTTTATCCCTTGTGCAGTACAATATTCATTATGAAAGTAAACATTATACTATTTGGCCAGCTCACTGAAATTACTGGCGCTGATACCGTTACACTGGAGGGTGTTGTAGATACGGACAGTCTTGTGGAAACACTTCACGGCAATTACCCCGCATTGATCAATTCAAAGTATGTAATGGCAGTAGATAAAAAAGTCATTTCAAAAAACACACTGCTTACCCACAATAGCACCGTAGCTTTATTACCCCCTTTTTCAGGTGGATAAATAAATAATGAAAAGCGATCACACATCATATGAAAGATACCAGCGCCAGATCATTTTAAAAGAATTTGGCGAAGCGGGACAGCAAAAATTACAACAATCAAAAGTATTGGTGATTGGCGCCGGCGGACTGGGTTGTCCTGCATTGCAATACCTCGCCGCCGCAGGTGTAGGTACAATCGGTATAGTTGACGATGATGTAGTTTCCATTAGTAACCTTCACCGCCAGGTTTTGTATTCCACTTTTGATATTGGATGTTCAAAAGCGGAGAAAGCAAAACATACCTTAACAAGATTAAATCCTGATATCAATATCATTGCACACAATGAACGGTTAACCACACAAAATGCACTTGCGATCATTGGGGCATATAATATCGTGATTGACGGAACTGATAATTTTGCTTCCCGGTACCTGATCAATGACGCCTGTGTATTGCTGGAAAAACCTTTGGTGTATGGGGCCGTTTCGCAATTTGAAGGGCAGGTTGCCATTTTTAATTGTCAAAATAAAAACGGGGAAGTTTCCGTCAATTACCGCGACCTGTTTCCCAATCCACCCATGGATGGCGAAGTACTAAACTGTGCGGAGGCAGGCGTGCTGGGAGTTTTACCAGGCATCATTGGAACAATGCAGGCCAATGAAACCATTAAACTGATCACGGGCATGGGTGAGCCACTGATCAATGCGCTATTAACATACAATGCATTAAACAACCGGGTGTATGAAATTTCATTAACTGCAAGGAAAGAAAACACCTCGCTGATACCCAAAACAAAAACCGGGTTTGAACAAATGAATTACGACTGGCTGTGTTCTTCCAACAATCACCAGTTTGAAATAGATGTCGCAGCGTTTGATCACCTGCGTGATACTGAAAGTGTTGATATTATTGATGTGAGGGAGCCCGGTGAACTACCTGTGCCGGCCGGGTTTAATTATACTCAAATCCCGTTATCACAATTCAAGGAAAAAACAGGTACTATCAAAAACGAAAGGGTAATTGTATTTTGCCAGTCCGGAAAAAGAAGTTTGCAGGCTGCTCAATGGTTATTCGATACATTTGGCGATTCAAAAAAAATATTCAGTTTAAAGGGCGGCATTCTTAACTGGTTAAAAAACAATCCAACACAATAGCCATGACAGAAAGAAAACCAAAAAACATATTTGTTACCGGGCCAATCGCGGCCGCATTTATTGGAGAAAGTATTCAGCAACACGCTACAAAAACCGGTATCGGCGGCCACAGCATTTTCCTGGGCCAGGTGCGTGCGGATATGATTGATGACAAAAATGTAACTGCTATTGAATACACTGCGTATGAAGAAATGGCCCTTGAAAAAATGCATGAAATAAGAGAAGCCATTTTTAGTAAATACGCCCTCTCCTGCATGCATGTGTACCACAGCCTGGGAAAGGTTGCCGCCGGTGAAATCTCTTTATTCGTATTTACTTCCTCCGCTCACCGCAAAGCGGCTATTGATGCCTGTGCCGAAACCGTAGAAAGAATAAAATCGGAACTGCCGGTATGGGGAAAAGAATTGTTTGACAATTATGCCTGGCAATGGAAGGAGAATGGCCCCCTAAATCCCCCTAAGGGGGAGTTGTGAACCAACTGAATAAACACAAGAATAATAGCCCCCTAAATCCCCCGAAGGGGGAGTTGTGAGGCAACTGAATAAACAACAAAAAATGGTAAACATTACACATAAAAATAACAGCCTTCGAAAGGCCATCGCCATAGCGGTCCTTACCGTATCCAAAGCGGAAACAATAGAGGCTATCCGGGAAAGAAAAGTTCCCAAGGGTGATGTATTTGAATTCTCCAGGGCGGCGGGTTTACTGGGCATAAAAAAGACCAGCGACGTAATTCCTGATTGTCATCCTTTACCGGTAGAATACGCCGCCATCACGCATCGTATTGATGGATTAACGATTGTGATTACCGTGGAAGTACACACCATTTACAAAACCGGTGTGGAAGTAGAAGCCATGCACGGCGCCGCCGTAACCGCATTAACCATGTACGATATGCTGAAGCCGCTTGACAAGGGAGTGGAAATATCAACGATCCGGCTGCAAAGCAAAAAGGGTGGAAAATCAGATCTCAAAAATGATTTGGCAAATGACCTGCGTTGTGCGGTTGTCGTGTGTTCAGATGGCGTAGCTGCGGGCAAAAAGGAAGATAGTTCGGGTAAAATGATCGTTCAAAAATTGGCGCAGCACAATTTGTCAACAGGCTTTCATAAAATTATTCCCGATGATTTTGATGTTATCCAGGCTACCGCGAAGCAGTTGAGCGAAGAAGGGTTCAACCTGGTTTTGTTTACCGGCGGTACAGGGCTTTCTCCAAGAGACGTTACACCTGATGCCATCGCCCCTTTGCTGGACAGGGAAATCCCCGGCATTATGGAAGCAGCCCGTAATTACGGACAGCAGCGGACAGCATTCGCCATGCTGTCAAGAGGAGTGGCCGGTTTTATTAAAAATACATTGGTGATCACATTGCCGGGTTCGCCCCGTGGTGTGGAAGAAACGATGGATGCCTTGTTCCCTTATGTGCTGCATGTGTTTAGGGTGGCGGAAGGGATGCGGCATGATTGAGAAATCCGTTTGCATATTTATTTAAAAGCATTTATTTCAATTTCAGGGCTCCTTTCCTTTCACATTTTATAGTGCATGCTTTTTATCTTTTTTGTCCGGGCTTAGAAGCTCTGTGGAACATCGTTGCGTCGCCCTCTCCTATACAACCGTACTTTTTGTTGCCCGGGCATTGAAGCATTGGGCATCATCGTTGTGTCACTCCCTTTTACCGCATACCATTGGGGATCTTTAATTGTGTTTTATTATAACAATTTTTACCCCCTTTTGGAACACCCCGATTTTTCGGGAAC
>JANOTW010000792.1:0-2431 GCA_031416575.1 Ferruginibacter sp. | reverse complement strand
CCCCTGATTTGATCAATATCCTGTGGTCGGTGGGGGCGGAAGAACAGTTTTATGCTTTCTGGCCTTTATTGGTTAACAATGCGAAAAAATTAATGGATAGGATCGTATGGTTCCTATTAGCTTACCTCGCTTTAAAATATTTTATGGCCTGGTTACAGTTTCCATATAAAGCCTACCGCCTGATGAATTATATGCCCTTTGATTGTATGGCGATAGGTGGTATTGCAGCCTGCCTTTATCATCGCAGGAGTGCAGTTCTGGCAATTATTTATCACCCCGCAATGCAATTATCAGCATGGATATTTTTTATTGTATCGGTATTTTACAAACCCCTGCATATTTCTTTTTTAGGAATGCTCAATACCGATTTGCATGCCCTGATATATGCCATCATTATTTTAAATGTAAGTACCAATGCCAAAACCCTGGTTAGTTTGGAGAACAGGGTACTTGATTTTCTGGGTAAAATATCTTATGGTATTTATGGGTATCATTTTATCGTATTGTTTTTGCTTTCGCTTTGTTTGAAAGGCACCCTGGCAGGTTTGCCATCGCAGGCAGCGCATGCAGTGATGTTTACCGCGGTAATAAGTACCACCATATTTATAGCGTGGTTATCCAACCGTTATTTTGAGGCATGGTTTATAAATAAAAAAGAAAAATTCAGCGTAGGGTGATTCAGGTATTTAACTTTGCCGGGATCTGCGGCTGGCCTGATAATGTGATAATGGTAATGTGATCATAAATGAGATTTGGTATTATTCGAAGCCCGGAAACGGG
Source organism: Ferruginibacter sp. (assembly GCA_031416575.1). GTDB lineage: Bacteria > Bacteroidota > Bacteroidia > Chitinophagales > Chitinophagaceae > Ferruginibacter. The sequence goes on along the minus strand of JANOTW010000792.1, from coordinate 1,651 downwards.
GATAATATAATAGCATTTGGCAAAACCCCATGTAGCAACATGTAAATCGCAAAGCCCTGGAAAGGGCGGAATCTCATAGCGATGGGTGAAGCCCATTGTGAAATGTAAGCGTTTCAACAAAAATTACATATAACCTGAAAAGCAAACAATCAACCATTATGTATAAAATCACCCTATTAATGTTAATAGTTTTGACTGTTTTTTAAAATTATTAATTTTGAAAAATACATTAAACGCTTTTAAATGATTAAAATATGATCACTATAAATTTAAAACAGAAAACCAACAAAGATGGGCACCTGCTTATAGATGTTCCGACCTCAATAATTGATAAAAATGTAGAGGTGATATTGGTTATCCAGGAAGAAACATTTACAAAAAATGGTGAAGAAATAAAAAAAAAGAAGAAATATGATTTTTCCCATTTGTATGGAAAATTAGAGTGGAAAGGGGATGCTTTGGCTGAACAAAAAAAAATCAGGTCAGAATGGAAATAAGATTATTACTTGACACCAATTCAATTATTGCATTATTAAATGAAAATGACGAACTGGTACAAGTAATAGGTTCTGCTGATGATATTTTCATTTCGGTTATTAATGAATTGGAATTCAAATCTTTTTCAAACTTGTCTTTGCATGATGTAGAATTGTTTGATGCGTTTGTTACTGGTGTTAATGTATTGGATTTGCAAGCTTCCGACATTACGCTTAAAAATAAAACTATAGAAATCAGGAATGCTTACAAGCTAAAACTTCCAGATGCAATTATTGCCGCTTCTGCAATTGTAAATGATGCCATATTAGTTACAGCAGATAAAGAGTTTAAAAAAATCATAGGACTTCAGCTAAGAATTATTGAATAAGTAAAACTTCTTTTTTACATTTGAAAAGGTCAACATTTATTTTTCTTTTTTTAATAACGCGTATTTTACTCAAAAAAATAAGTTCGTAAAGTATATCAACAGTTAGCCCATTCACTTCGTGCCTTAAAAATTCGTGTTATTAAAAATCAAACCATTATAAAACTACCCATCACCCATAATAGTAATGATCAATGGGACCTTGTTATTGAGCCAAAAGCCGCTTTACTTGATTTGAATTTAAAAGAAGTATGGCGCTACCGCGACCTCCTTTGGCTCTTCGTAAAACGTGATTTTTCCGCCCAGTACAAGCAAACCATACTTGGCCCCCTGTGGCATTTTATACAACCCATTTTTACTACCATCGTTTTTATACTGGTGTTTGGTAAAATCGCCAATATCCCCACTGATGGCATTGAACCGGTGTTGTTCTATATGAGCGGCATAACCATCTGGAATTATTTCAGCGCCTGCCTCACTGCTACCTCCAACACTTTTGTGGCCAATGCCGGTATTTTTGGCAAGGTATATTTTCCACGGCTCGTGATACCGCTTAGTAACGTGCTAAGCAATATGGTAAAGTTAGGCATCCAGTTTAGTTTGCTCCTTGCGGTTATGATATGGGTTGGCATAAAAAATAACAGTTTTCATTTTGGGGCAAGCTGGTTGCTGATCCCTTTACTGGTACTAATGATGGCGGGTCTCGGTTTGGGCCTGGGCATTATCATTTCATCGCTCACCACCAAGTACCGCGACTTTTCCGTACTTATCGGTTTTGCGGTGCAACTG
>JANOTW010000791.1:0-1506 GCA_031416575.1 Ferruginibacter sp. | reverse complement strand
CCCCAGGATGTTTTTTTATTCAGCGAAACGGTACAAAATAATATCGCCTTTGGGGTGGATAATGCCAGTTTGGAGGAGGTAATTAAAGCGGCGGGTTTGGCATGTATCCATAAAGAGATAGAAGGTTTCGCCAAAGGCTACCAAACTATGATAGGAGAGCGTGGGGTAACACTTAGCGGCGGTCAAAAGCAACGCATTTCTATTGCCAGGGCATTAATTAAAAATCCTTCAATGGTAATTTTTGACGACTGCCTTAGCGCCGTGGATGCAAAAACAGAGAAGGAAATATTGAATAACCTGAATGCCTGGTGGAAGGATAAAACCGCCGTGGTGATCACCCACCGGATTTTTTCATTATTGGATTTTGATAAGGTAATAGTGATGGATGATGGAAAAATAGTGGAACAAGGCACACATGCAACACTATTACGACAAAACGGCTATTATGCCGGTATGTATGCGAGGCAGCAGGAGCAGGATCTTAGTACTTAGGTAATGAGTACTTAGTACCAAGAAGGTTTATTTTGCTATTTCAAAAACAGCTATATCTTTGCCCTTTATTTAATTAATTGATAACCCCGGACAATCTAAAAATTTTACAACTGTGGCGTACGAAAACAATGACAAAAAAATGGAAAGCGTTTATAGCAAACGCATCAGGGCAGGTAAACGTAGGACTTACTTTTTTGATGTAAGGGAAACACGTGGGAATGATTATTATTTAACTATCACTGAAAGCCGTAAGCGTTTTGATTCTGATGGTTATGACAGGCATAAAATATTTTTATACAAGGAAGATTTCAATAAGTTTGTAAAGGGCTTAGGTGAAGCGGTTGATTATGTAAAAACAGAATTAATGCCTGACTTTGATTTTGATGCATTTAATCATGACACGCCTTATGAAGGTGAAGATGGACAGCAGCAGCCTGTGCCATCCGGGTCAGTTGAAATGGAAAAAGAACCGGAAGCGCTTACTGAAAAAACGGTAACGCCTGATCCTGTTTCCGAAGTGGATAATCCTACCCCTGATAATGGTAGTAAGGAAGAAGTAGATAAGTGGTAAATAACTGATTATCTTGTTGAATTAAAAAGTATGGTCCTCCCCGTTTGTGGGAGGATTTTTTAATTTCAGGAAATTGGGATACAATTTTTTCACTTCGGTAACAGAAACACTGCAACTTCCAAAACGAAAATTCAGAACTCTTGGCCTGTGACAGACCTCAGCGCATATTTTTGTTTGGGGGAACCCGGTAAATGTACCCTGGTTAGCGTTTAGCGGCAGCTTAATTCTTTTATATAAATGATATTGCCTTTTGACGATTGAGGGGTTAAAGCCTATTATTTTGTAGTATAATTTTTATAGCATTTACTAAGGAATTCTCTTGACCATTTTCGAATCGCAGGGATATAATTTTTTTGTTGGGATAGGAATTGTGTTTTTTAGATCTGCAACCAGGCATTGCATATTATCAAGCCGTAAACTATATACTTTTCCAATCTTGTTTT
>JANOTW010000790.1:0-11758 GCA_031416575.1 Ferruginibacter sp. | reverse complement strand
TCAGCAGCATCGTTATGGCGGCCCCTGCCCGCCATCGGGCACACACCGTTATTTCTTTAAGGTATATGCATTGGATGCCTTACTGGATTTACCTGTCAATACAAGAAAACTGCAATTGGAAAAAGCGATGAGTGAACATATTATCGCTTTTGGCGAACTGATTGGATTGTATAAAAAAAATAAAGAAAAATGAAAACACTTTTATTTATACTGGTTTCTTTTATTGCTGTTACAAGCACACTGTCGGGATTGCTGATGATAAGTAACCCCGATGGTGGAATAATGAATTTACCGCTTAGCCTGCTGGATGGAACACCCTTTAAAGATTTCCTGGTTCCCGGGATATTATTGACAACGATCGTTGGTGGTGTAAACCTTCTTGCCGTATTCTATAATATGCAACGCCATGCCAACCGCTATAACTGGGCTATTGCAGGCGGTATCATAAGCAGCGGATGGATTGTAGTGCAGATGATATTAATACATGCCGCTCACTTGCTGCATTTTTTATATCTCGGTATTGGTATTCTCATCATTTTATTGGCTTACCAGTTGAAAGGCAAATGGGCAGTGTGAGCAGCTATTTCCCTTAATCACCAAACTCCTTTTATGAAAAAGATATTTCTTCTTATTGCAATGGTTGGCAACTTCATTACCGCATCTGCATTCCGCATTGAATACGGCAATAATATTATCATTAGTCAGCCTGTGTATGAGGATTTATATGTAGCTGGTGGCAGCATTACCATTAATGCCCCGGTACATGGTGATTTAATTATTGCGGGCGGCACTATTATTATCAACGATACAGTAACAAACGATATACTGCTGACTGGTGGTACAGCTACATTCAATGGTTTTGTGGGTGATGATATACGTTGCGCCGGGGGCAAAATACGCATCAGCAAAAATGTAGCTGGCGATGTAGTGGTAACAGGCGGCGCTGTAATTATTGATAAGGGAATAACTATTGGCGGTTTGCTGGCAAGCGGTGGCAATATTACTGTTGATGGAAATGTAAATGGTGAAATAAGAGGTGCATTTGGTGATTTATTTTTAAACGGAAATATTACAAAAGATATTGACTGCCGTGGACGGAGAATTACAGTAAATGGCAATATTGGCGGCAAATCTGTTTTGTCTGCCAGATATATCGTTATTGGGAACAATGCAGCTTTCAACAGCGATGTTCGTTACTGGAACAAACAGGGTTCTGTTGATTTTAAACAATCTCTAAAAAATGGCAAAGCAATCTATGACCCTTCGCTACGCATCCGAAGCGGAGAATGGTATTACCTCGGGGCTGCAACCATACTCAGCCTGCTTTGGTACCTGGGCATGGCATTACTAATGATTTTGATTATACAGTATTTATTCTCAGCTACCATAAAAAAAGCTGCTGATACTGTTTTCAACAGTACACTTAAATCACTTGGGTTTGGCTTTTTGTTTTTTATTGCGGTGCCGGTTGCTGCTGTTGTTGCTTTTATTACTATTATAGGTGTACCGGCAGGCTTGTTATTAGTCTTCAGTTATATTGCTCTTATCCTGCTTGCAACGGTTATCACTTCCCTTGTGGCTGCCAACTGGTTCAATAACCATAATAATTACAAATGGAATTACTGGCGTATGGTGTTTGTTTCCTTCGGAATTTTTATTGTATTAAAGCTGGTATCCTTATCACCATTTGTGGGATGGCTGATTATGATATTACTGGTTTGTATTTCGTTTGGAAGTATTTTAATAAATGTAAACTGGAGAAAGAAACAAGTATTAATTACACCAACAAACTAAACTATTATACTCTAAACAGGATAAATATGTGCAATGATAATATTCAACCCCTTCGGGGTTTTAAAACTTTGATGCTATTGTGACCCTGGATTTCATCCGGGGCTATTCAAATTTTAGCACTTCGGGCTATTGAACAGTTTTATCCAGTTTCTACTATAAAAAGAATACCACAGTTAATTTGATGTACTCATATTATGTTTTTTGAAAAGCCCGCAGGGCTGATATTTTGGTAACACTGAAAAGACACAATGCCCACATAAAAAAATCCAATGCAGCGGAAAGTATTAGACCATTAACACAAATAAGGAAACACTAAAAACAGCAACCGAAAAAATTAAAATATATACAGAACAGGAGTACATTGAAAAGGTATCAGATGAAACCGGCGAGTTATACAAAAAATTCAAGAATGCAATTCTGCAACTTGCCGATGATATTGAAGTAAACCCTAAGAAGATGGAAATAGGATTTAATAGATCAGGTAAAATATTTGCCGACACCGCAATTCTAAAAAAGACATTAAAAATTGTTGCTGAGGGTTGCCAACCTTCAATAAGCTCCAATTATTTAAAGACCCTTTGCAAAGGTTGGCAACCCTTCAGGAATGGAGCGACAATTATATATAACCCATTATTAATTAACTGAAAAACAACACTTTGAATAATGGGTTATACTGCGTATGTTGCGCCTAAGAGCAGGAAGAATTTGGGATGCACCCGCATTATGTGTATTACAAATGTGCTGTAAATAAACGTAAATTGTTCTTCTAAGAAAGCAATCATATTCAACTTTCTAAACTACCATACTAATTTTCAGATCAGGTCCCGTATTGGGGGTTGCTTACAACTTCATAAATATGTGAAAATATTACCGATGGTTTGGTTTTAAAAACCCTTTACCATAAGTTTGTCAAAATCAAAACCAAACACATGAAAATTAAAAACTTACTCTTTAGCCTCACCGCGATTTTTATATTTTTTAGCGGCACGGGTCTCCTGGCACAAACGGAATTGCCATTGAACCCAAAAGTAGTAAAGGGAAAACTGGATAACGGCCTTACCTGGTATATTTTACCCAATAAAAAACCGGAGAATAAAGTGGAACTGCGTTTAGCTTTAAATGCGGGCGCCATTAATGAAGATGATGACCAGCAGGGACTTGCCCACATGGCCGAGCACATGGCATTTAATGGAACAAAGAATTTCAAAAAGAACGATATCATATCTTATTTAAGGGACATCGGTGTTGGCTTTGGCAACGATTTGAATGCCTATACCAGCTTTGATGAAACCGTCTATATCTTACCCATTCCCACCAGCAAACCCGAAAACCTGGAAAAAGGGTTCCAGGTGTTGGAAGACTGGGCACACAATGTTACTTACAACAATGATGATATAGATGGTGAACGCCCGATCATTCTGGAAGAGAGCCGCCTGGGCAAAGGCGCCAACGACCGGATGTTTAGAAAACTTTACCCCAAACTTTTTAAGGGTTCGCTCTACGCAAATCGTTTACCCATTGGGATTGACAGCATCATCAAAAATTTTGCCTACCCGGCCATTAAAAGATTTTATACTGATTGGTACCGGCCCAATTTGATGGCAGTGATCGTAGTGGGTGACATTACAGTTGAGAAGGCCGAAGCGCTTATCAAAAAACATTTTGCCGGTTTAAAAAATCCTGAAACCATCAGGGAAAGAAAATATGCGGGAGTGCCCGCCTATACTACTTCGGATGCACTGGTGGTTACTGACAAGGAAGCAACCAGCTACCAGGTAAGTGTTCAATACCCCGCCTTTGTAAAACAGGACCTGGTAACAGATGCCGATTATAAAATAATGGAGATCCGTTCCTTGTTTTCCACCATTTTCAATCAAAGATTGCAGGAACTCACACAAAAAGAAAATCCCCCTTACCTATATGCATTTGGCAGGTTCGGTTCTTATGCAAGAGGTTACGACGCCTTTTCACTGACTGCGGGATCCGGCACCAATAACCCTACCGTAGCATTGGCCGCTGTAATGACGGAAGTAGAAAGGGCCAAACGATTCGGCTTTACGCAAGCTGAGCTGGACAGGGCGAAAAAGAGTTACCTGAGCAGGATGGAGAAATTATACAATGACCGTGATAAAACAGAGTCTGCTTCATTGGTGGGCGAACTGGTTCAGTATTTTTTAGAAAAAGAAGCTATGCCTGGAATAGAATTGGAATATGAGCTTTCTAAAAAATCCATTCCAACCATTACCCTTGAAAATATAAACGCCGTATTAGACGTAATTAAGGGGGATAAAAATAAATTGGTTGCTGTAATGGGACCGGAAGGCACTGACAAGGTAGTTCTTCCGGATAGCTTGCAACTGATGCAAACTTTGGCTGCAGCGGAAAAAGCGGATATAAAAGCTTATGAAGAAAAAGCAATCGCCGCTAACCTGTTGAGTAAAGAACCAAAGGCGGGAAAAGTAGTAAGCAAAACCATCAATGCCAAATCAGGCACTACGGAATTAAAATTATCCAACGGCGTAATGGTTAGCCTCAAAAAAACGGATTTCAAGAATGATGAGATCATCATGTCGGCAGCCCGCTTTGGTGGTAAGAATGAATATGGCTTAAAGGACAAATACAATGCGGAATATGCCACACAGATAGCCGCCACTATGGGCTTTGGTAACTTCTCCCCGGTTGATTTAAGAAAATCCCTGGCAGGCAAAACCGCTTCTGCCAATGACGTGTTCAGCGGTACGAAAGATGGCTTTAATGGCAGCAGCACTGTTAAAGATGTGGAAACGATGCTGCAGTTATTGCACCTGCACGTAACGGCCCCACGAAAAGACACGGCTCTTTTCAATTCCTTCATTCAAAAGAATAAATCGCAATTGGCCATGCTGAGCGCAAATCCGCAGGCGGCTTTTGTAGATACATTTTACAAAGTAATGTTTAACAACAACCCGCTTGCGCCGGTTGCCGTACCCCATGCGGAATATTTTGACCAGGTTAAATTGGACAGGGCGATGGAAATCTACAAAGCTCATTTTGGCGATATGAGTGGCATGCAGTTCGCTTTTGTAGGAAATATAGATGAACAAAAATTAATTCCGCTTATTGAAAAATACATTGGCTCATTGCCTGCAAGTGGAAAAAAATTCACCTATACGGATAACAAAGTACGTACCATAAAGGGCAAGTCAAATTTGAATGCATACAAGGGTAAGGAAGAAAAGAGTTTAATACTGGTTGTATTTGCGGGAGAAACCCCGTTCAGCGAAGATGAAGCCCTTAAAGCAAGCGCATTGACGGAAGTATTGAATATCCGCATCATAGAGGAACTGCGTGAAAAGGTACAGGGGATTTACGGCGGTGGAATTTTTGGTGGCCTGGAAAAAGTTCCATACAACTCCTATTCATTCATGGCACAATTGCCCTGCGGCCCCGAAAAAGCGGACACACTGACCAAGGCATTGCAAAATGAAATCGCTAAAATCCGTAAAAATGGTATTGAGGAAAGCTATCTTGATAAAGTAAAAAAGCAATGGCTTGAAGCGCACAAGGAAACCATCAAAAGCAATAACGCATGGGCAGGTAATATCATCGCCGGCAAAGTAGAAGGAGAGAATATGGACCGTTTTATAAACTACGGGAAATACGTAGCAAAACTAACGACCGCCGATATTAAAAAAGCAGCCAATACCTACCTCAGTGGAAATAATCTTTTGATTGCCACGTTAATGCCTGAAAAATACAACCCGAAAAATGAAGCCGCCACAAGCACCGGCAACCGAAAGAATGTGGTATTGAAAACCATAGATGTAAAAACGGCTGATATAAAAATCGAGCTGTATGATAATGGTGATATAGACGGTGATGAAGTAACTGTTTACTTTAATGGGAAGGTAGTTAGCGACAAACAAAAACTAACGGAAAAGCCTATCACGATTAATTTAAAAGCGATTAAAAATGCGACCAATGAATTGGTGATGTATGCAAATAACCTGGGTACCATTCCACCCAATACCGCTTTAATGAAAGTGTATAGTGATGGCCAGGTTTACGAAGTAAGAATAGAGTCGGATGAAAAGAAAAATGGCGTTATTCGATTTACGCTAAAATAAAAAGCATCTTGATTAAATCATAAAGCGCCGCATCCTGAAAAGTTGCGGCGTTTTTTATTTTTCTTTTATCAGGGCGTTTTCAATTGCAGCACACCTGGCCTTTCGCAATCTAAACTGCAAGCAATTATTTATTTTTCCGGCCCCGGATCCCTGAATAAACATTGTCGCGTTGATAATCCCCATAGCGTATGCGTATCTGGACGTTGTTCTATACAGCCAAATTTTTTTTTGTTGTCCGGGCAGAAGTATTTCATGGCTCGCCCGAACGTACTTCGGTACGGGCGGGCATTCCCGAAAAAAATGCCGAAAGGTCGGCACAGGTCGGGATTTCGCAATACGGTTTTTTGTCCAAACTATATTTCATTTCTCAACATCGTTGCATCGCTTGCCGACTTTCGGCATCCCGATGTTACACTTGAATCGGGACTTGTACCTCATACCAATGTGGATCTTTAATTGCGTTTTATTATGAGCGGTTCTTTAGGCTTGGTTAACCCCATTCGGGGTTGTGCCTGATTTTGTCGTTCATTTCCCCGGGGTTTCACCCGGGGCTATTCACATTTAACCCCGTTGGGGTTTTTCCGGAAAATAATATAAAGCGATGATTTTGATTTGAAGTCGGGCCGGGAGTTCTGAATTTATGAATGGGTTAACAAAACACAATTAAAGTTCCCCAATGGTATTCGGTACAAGTCCCGATTCAAGTGTAACATCGGGATGCCGAAAGTCGGCAAGCGATGCAACGATGATCCACATAGCTTCTTAGCCTGGACAAAAAAATATAGTTGTATAGAAGGGCCCTGCCTGATTACGCAGGCAGACAGGGATGCAAGGATGCTTATTAAGTGCCCTGATGCCAGGATAAAAAAGATAAAAAGCATACGCTTTCAAACTGCGAAAGATAAGGAGTTTTGAATTTTAGTACACCTGGCCAGCCTCATAAGTGAAAGGATATCCGCAAATTATATATGCTGCTATTTATTCAAAAAAGTATCCGGACAGATATCAGGATGCCATGACACTAAAGCCTGCCGCTGCAAGTGTTTGGCCTCATAAAAAACAGCATCCATATTATTGTACGAAAACTTTTATGTACGTCTTGATAAAATCCTTGCTAACAATCGACAAGAGGTAGTTGCCCGTTTTTATTGTACCAGGCAGGCGGATGTCTTTTTTATCTGTACCGCCGGCATGATCCAATGTTTTTTCCATTAACAGATGGCCCGCAGTATTAATCATCTTTATTTTATACGTTCCGGCGGGTTGATTTTGGAATTGTACACTCATCAATTTATCTGGTACCGGGTTGGGATACACGCTAATGGCCGGATCATTTTGGCCTGCCCATACTTTTACTAACTGGCTGTATTGGTTTTTGCCATCTAACCCGATGCTTTTGATACGGTAAAAATTATACCCGTTTATTATATCGGCGTCTATCCATTTATACACTACACTCAAAAGATTGGTACCTGTGGCGGCAGTGGTATTTATTTTAGTAAAACTTCCGCCATCAGCAGATCTTTCTACTTCATATTTACTGATATTGATCTCATTTTCAACTTTCCACTCTACCGCGATGTTTTCATTTTGCCGGTACGCCTTTATCGCCGAAAATGTAACGGGCAAGGGCGAAGATTTACTAAATACAACGCGGAAACGGTTAGCGGCTTTTGATGCCGCATCGGCATTTATTACAAAATTTACTTTGGTAATACCGTTTGCATCCAGTGGTATTGGCAAGCCGGTATAACTGTCTTCCAGCACAGGGGTTATGGATGGATCATTAAAATTGGTAGCTATGAATTGAAACTGGTAGCTGCGTTTCGCGGATTGGGCCAATTTGAAAAACAGGGTATCCTTATTAATTATTGAAGGCCTTCTTTCCGTTGCCAGGAAAACATTGTTCCTTATGAAACCGAATGTTTCATTTACGTTGAAATATTTCAGATTATCATTATCATCAATTCCTTCGCCGAAAGCATTGTTAAAATCCGCTCTTGTTCCATCTGCTGAAATGGTGGAACCATCCAATGTATCTAATAAATACAAGTTGGTAACGAATGTTTCAATATTCCCGGCCGGCCTTCCAAAAATGAGGTTATTACTTGTAACCGCTTTATTGGTTTCCTTTATTTGTACAACGGCGCTGCCGGTTGTATTGGTCATTACAAAAAATGCCTGGCCGGATTGTATATAATTTCCCTGGGAGCTGGAGCCAGGTGTAGGTAAAAAAACACCCGGCGTTACTACATCATCAAGCGCTACATACCCACCAACTGAATTTAGTTGAGGGTCCCATGTATAAAACTTTCTTTTTACATTGGTGGTTCCGGAATTGGAAAGAATCAAATTCAGGTCAACCGGGGAAGCATAGGGATTACCAATTAACGAAAAGCCACTTGCGGCTGTTGATAACCCTGTAAAATTCTGGGTACCAGTTTGCAAATACCCTTTACTGGTTAATGTGGTAATGTTTTTCTTAATGCCCTGCGGGTCAATATTGGGCAGGTACCTGTCCCCTCTTACAAAAACAAAATATCCGGTGTTATCCGCACTGCCACTATTAAGGGAGGAGATTGGCACTAAGGAATTGGACACGGCCTGTAGCAACTGGCTGGCAGTGTTCCATGATTTGAAGGAAGATTTACCCGATGAATCAATACCCGGCCCACCACCCGGCGCTGTTATCAACATCCCCTTACCCGATGCGTAAACCCCATTGTTCTGCCAGCTTTGATAAATGGAATTCGAATTGGTAAGCGGCGCTGTCATCAGGCGCCATGCCCTTCGGCCGGGCATATAGCGTTCTACATTTACATTGCCGAATATATAGGTTCCGGTACCCTGGGCAACCATAGCTGTACCTGCAGCATTGGATATTAAAGTCAGGTAGCCATAAGTCGTTAAAGTGCCGGTAGTGGGGGTTAAGGTTCCGGTTAAATTTAAAGCGCCTCCCAATAATACGCCGGAAGAATTATTGATAATTAAATTTTTAATCGTGTTGGTACTAAACGCATTGGCTGGTATTGTTTGTTGCGAAGCGCCCCTCATGGAAATAGTACCACTTGTTGCTGTAAATGTTCCACTATTACTGATTGCCCCATATATTTCAAAAACACCCGCGGAAGCCACTATAATACTTGCCGAGGGTGAAATGGTGATATTATTGATAGGAGCGGTAACAGATACGGTAGGAAACCTGCCGCCTGTGGGAAAGGTAGGTATTGTTACGTTGCTTGTACTTGCAGGCAGTAAGGATGGAGGGGTACCACCACAATCCCAGTTAGCCAATGTACTCCAGTCGGTAGTATTTGTTCCCGCCCAGGTCATGGAATTGATGGTAGCTGTAACCGGTACCCTGCCTGCAGTAGTACATTGGGAAACACTGCTGGATACATAATATGTGGTGGTAGCGGATATGGAAGGGGAATAGGTTGTTCCGGTAGTGAGCGCCGAACCTCCCGAGCTGGCGGCATACCAGCTAATGGTTCCGGAAGTAGCGGCTACTGTGAGGCTTACTGTTCCGGTTCCACATCTTGCTGCCGGGGTAACAGAGGAAATACCTACTACGGTAATAGTTCTGGCAGTGGAGGTTAGCATACCGCCACATCCGCTGCCACTGGAAACTTTCAGTCTATAGGAAATGATACCGGTGGCATTTACTGGTGGCTGGTAGATATTTAAAATAGCATCGGGAATATCAACATAGCTTCCTGAAGCATTGGTTTGCCATTGATAGAATAAATTACTGCCTCCACCCACAGTAGAAGTAAAGGAAACATGGTTGTTAAGACAGGTGGTGGTTGATGATGATATTGAAACTGAAGTAGGAGCAGAAGGCGTAATTACCAAAATGGTAAATATATCACATACCGTAGAAAAACCCGTACCTGATTCAGTAACAGTCGCCCTGTATTTATTGTTATGGGTAGCGGAGACAATACTTAATCTTTTGGTAGTTGCCCCTGAAATACCGCCCCCATTGCTAACCGGGGACCAGGATGACCCACCATTGGTTGATACTTCCCAGCTATAAGTTAATGGTCCTCCGTAGGCGGCGCTTGCAATTACTTCTAAATTAGCCGTGCCCCCGGCGCAAATCGAACTGTTTGTCCGTTCTACATTTATGGAAATATTAGGCGCCATTTCAATAGCATTCATATTAAATGCTATGAATGCGTAATCGCTGGAACCGCTGGGCGTAATTTTAAGTGCAGCTATCTGCGTATAGTTGGCAGCCGTAATACCAAAGTCCGAAAGTTTAAAACCTGCCAAACGTATTTCCCTGGTAGTATTGGTTCCTATTGGAGATGTAGGTACGCTGAAACCTGTGGCGGAATTGAAGGGGGCCCCAGGGCTTAAATCAAATAAATCCAAACTATAAGTACCCAGCGGGGTCAACATCAACATGTCCTGCGAAATGGTGTTGCCAATTGTTGCCCCGGCTGCATCAATAAATTGAAAAACATCATTTCCACTTGATGGGGAGGCAATTTGGGTAATCAAAATATCCGGTTCGGCATCAAAAATTTTATCCGGGTTAATGATGTGTATATCAAAAGTCATGAGGGCGGTTACAGGTAAATTGGTAACACCTGTTCCCATGTTTAATCCGTTAACCCCATCTGTCATTACATCTTTTATAGTTAAACTGGATACGGCAGATGCGTTTGCGACGGCCGCATTACCATCCACCTTAATGGCCATGGAAAGGAAAACATTGGTGCTGGTATTAATGCCCGCGATATTAGCCACAGGCAATGACCTGAAATTTCCCGGTGAATAGTTGATGCCAAGTCCGGTAAGTAAACTGTTATTGACACCGGTAGAATAGGTAGTTCCATTATAAGTAAATGCCAGCAGGTTATGTGAATCATCCGGGTAGGTTGCATTGTTACTTGCAGTGGTAGTAGGCCAGTAGCCTGCAAAATCAGTCATGATGCCTGATAATGGAAGATAATAGAAACCAGCCCTGGTTACCGTTTGCGCCGGATTGGTAACACTTACTGATCCTGAAACCGTTAAAGGCACCACTGCATTTATCTGAGTAGGTGATACCACGGTGTAAGAACTGGCAGCAACGCCACCAAAACTTACCGCAGTTGATCCGGTAAAATTCGTACCTGTAATAATAACCGTGTTTCCCATGGCTGCCGAAGTGGGGGTAAACGAACTGATAGTGGGAGTTTGGGAATAAAGGTCCAGCGAAAATAAAATCGCCATAAGCAGGATGGTATGTTTTAATACAAAACATACTTTGGGTAACAGGTGGCCAATACAATGAAGATTGCCTTTCATAGGGGTAGATTTTTTCTATAAATCGGATTTTTTTGTAATTATATCAATCATTAAGAGATGTTTCACCCTCAACTTTTTATTTTAAACATATTATTCAACACCTATCGGGGCTGATAATCCGTTAAAAATAACTGTCCATAATTAGTTGTAAATATGGCTCAAGGTGAATGATTTTCATGTAGAAGTAGTAAACAAACCTTTGTAGAAAAATTCCGATAGAAAATGCGGCGATATATTAATTTCAGTTCTCCTTGCTATTCCCAAACTGAAATCCCTGTTTTTTAATTTTATGTACCGGTCTGAAGAACTGCCATTAAGCATTGATTCGTAACACTTCTATACAACCATTCTTTTTTTTTGTCCGGGCAGAAAAATTTCATGGCAACATCGTTGCATCGCCCTCTCCTATACAACCCTACTTTTTGTTGCCCGGGCATTGAAGCATTGGGCATCATCGTTGTGTCACTCCCTTTTACCGCATACCATTGGGGATCTTTAATTGTGTTTTATTATAACAATTTTTACCCCCTTTTGGAACACCCCGATTTTTCGGGAAC